>JAISJR010000066.1 GCA_031261425.1 Planctomycetota bacterium | reverse complement strand
CACTAACCTTCGCTTCGCTCGGTTTCGGGTTAATTCGTCTAATTTGGAAAGCACACTAACCTTCGCTTCGCTCGGTTTCGTGAAAATTCGTGTTAAGTTCTTTTCGTGTTCATTCGTGGCTTCAATTAAAAATGGTGGAGTTTGATTTTCAAATTCGCTTCGCGCAATTTTGATAATCAATCCATAATTTTTAATTTGTAATTTTTAATTGAAACCGCCGCCGCCGACCGCTTGCGCCCGCCGATGGAAAATACACAATGACGCGACCGTTGCGGGCAACGGCAACCGAAAAAATTTTTCATTCAGGAGGGAGCATAATGGCGGCGAAAGACGACAAACGCGCGGGCAAGTATTTGACCTTCGTGTTGCAGAACGAGACCTACGGCATTGAGATTCTCAAAGTGCAGGAAATCATCGGACTGATGGACATCACGCGCGTCCCGCGCACGCCGAACTATATGCGCGGCGTCATCAATCTGCGCGGCAAGGTGATTCCGGTCATCGACTTGCGGACGAAATTTTCGCTGGCGACGCAGGAAGGCACGGAAAAGACCTGTATTATTGTGGTGCAGGTGCCGCGCGATAATTTGACTTCCACGACGATGGGCATTTTGGTTGACGAGGTTTCGGAAGTAACCAACATCGAAGCCGAACAAATCGAAAACACCCCGAACTTCGGCACGACGTTGGACACCGAATTTATTCTCGGCGTCGGCAAAACCGGACAAAAAGTGATTATGTTGCTCGACGTGGACAAAGTCCTCACCAAACACGAAGCCGCGCTGTTGGACAATCTGGCGGTGGCGTAAGTCGCGCCGCGGCACAACCTAAAAAGCAGGGGCATTTTTTGTGCCCCTGCTTTATTTTTTTTTGCGCGAAAAAGCGGCGCCGCCAACCATAATCGCCAACCTTTACTTTGACGCCGGTAAAATTCCATGCGTTTCACCTCCGCGACCATTTACCAAGTTCGCATTCCGTTTCGGTTTGCGTTTAAGCACGCGCTCGCCGAGCGGCGATGCGCGGATTCGGTTTTATTTTCCGCGACGCTGGCGGACGGCGCGACCGGCTGGGGCGAAGCCGCGCCGCGCGCCTATCTCACCGGCGAAACCGTCGAAACCGTCAGCGCCGATTTGCGCGTTTGGGCGAATGAACTCCGCGCGGTCGATTTTTCCGGCGGGCAAAATCCGTTACCCCTATTGCGCCCGTTCTATGTTTCAGCGGACGCGCAACGAAAAAACGCCGCTTACGCCGCGCTCGAATTGGCGGTCATCGACGCGCTGACCAAAAGCGCCGGACAGAGCGCGGCGGCGGGATTAGGTCTGCCCGTAACCGCGCCGCGTTTGGCGCTGACGGCGCCGCTCGGTTCGGCGAGCGGGAAAAAATTGCGCGGTTTAACGCACCTTTGCCGATGGCTCGGCTACCGCGATTTCAAACTGAAAGTCGGCGTGGATGGCGCGGATACGTCCGGCGCGGATACGGCGGACGCGGATATTGAGCGGATAAAAACGGTGAAAGAAATTATCGGCGCCGACCGCGATTTGCGGCTTGACGCCAACGCCGCGTGGGACGCGGCGACGGCGATAAGAATTATCGACGCCGTCAGACCGCTGATTTCGTCGGTCGAACAACCGGCGGCGACAATGGCGGAGTTGGCGACAATCCGCCGCGCGACGGGCTGTCCGGTGATGGCGGACGAGTCGTTATGCGCCCGCGCCGACGCGGCGGCATTGCTCGCGACCGGCGCGGCGGATATATGGAATTTGCGTTTGGGAAAAATCGGCGGCTTCAACGGCTTGTTCGCGTTGCGCGACTTGGCGCGGCAAAATAATATCAAATTGCATTTGGGCGCGTTGGTCGGCGAAACGGCGTTGCTGACGAACGCCGGACGGGTCGCGGCGCTCGCGGCGAATTTTGCGCATTGCGAATACGGCTATCCGCGAATTTTATTGCGCGGCGACCCGTTTCGCGGCGGCGTCGCCGGTTATCGCGGCTGGGGCAAACCGCTCCGCGCCGACGCGCGCGGCTTCGGCACACGGGTTTTGCCGGAATTGCTAATGAGAGTGAAGAGTTTAGAGTTGAAAGTTTAGAGTTCAGAGTTTAGAGTTCAGAGTTTAGAGTTGAGAGTTTAGAGTTCAGAGTTTAGAGCGCGGCGGCGAAACCCCTGCGAGCGACTGTAAGAATTTAAGGAGTGTAAGAATTTTAAGAGGGTTAAGAAACGCACAAAAACGCAACTTTTCCCTTTTCCCTTTTCCCTTTTCCCTTTTCCCTTTTCCCTTTTCCCTTTCAACTTTCAACTCTGAACTCTCAACTCTAAACTCTAAACTCTAAACAAGATGACCGACGACGACCTTCGCGCGATTATTGCCGCCTACGACCAGGCGACGCAGGGCTTGCAGAAAACGCACGAAAATCTGCAAGCCGAGGTCGCGCGTTTGTCCGGCGAACTTGCCGGCAAAAACCGCGAACTCACCGCCTCGCTCGCGCAGGTCAGCGCCCTGAAAAATTATTTGGCGAATTTGATTGAGAGCATCGACGGCGTGATTGCGATTGACCGCGAGCGCCGCGTAACCATTTTCAATCAAGCCGTCGTGCAGGTGGTCGCGGCGACGAACGGCGAATGGCAGGGGCGCGAGTTGGACGAGGTCTTGCCGCCGACCGCCCGCGAACTCGGCGCGTTGCTCACCCGCGCTTTAAGCGAGGCGCGACCGCTGACCAATATCGAAATCGTCTTGCGCGAATCGCCGGCGGCGGCGGCGCGGGTGCTGTCCGTGTCCGCCAATCCGCTCCGCGACGAGAAAGGCGAAATCTTGGGCGCGGTGCAGACGTTTCGCGATTTGACCGAAATCAAACGGTTGGAAATGAAAGCGGCGCGGCAGGAGCGATTGGCGGAACTCGGCGAAATGGCGGCGGGCGTCGCGCACGAGATTCGCAATCCGCTCGGCGGCATTGAACTGTATGCGTCCAATTTGCAACGGCGACTGCCGGCAGAGTCCAAAGAAGCGGAAATCGCCGGCAAAATCGGCAAGGCGGCGCAGGCGCTCAATCGCATCGTAACCGATATGTTGACGTTCACCCGCCAGCGCGAACCGGCGTTGCAACCGTGCGACCCGGCGCGACCGGCGCGGGCGGCGTGGGAAATGGCGGCGGGCGAAGCCGACAAAAAAGCGGCGACCGTCGAATGGCAAATCGCGACGGCGGGGCGCAAAGTCAAACTCGACGCCGACCAAATCACGCAGGCGGCGCTGAACGTGATTCTTAACGCCATTCAATTTATGCCGCGCGGCGGCGCGCTGACTATCGGCGTCCGCTTCGCGGCGGCGGACGACGGCGAGCATTTAATTTATGAATTTACCGACGACGGACCGGGCGTCCTCGCCGAAAATCACGGCAAACTGTTCAATCCGTTTTTTACCACGCGGCAGGAGGGAACGGGCTTGGGGCTGGCGATTGTGCATAAAATTATCCTCGACCACGGCGGGACGATTACGGTGGAAAACCGCCCGCCGCGCGGCGCGTGTTTTATTTTCACCCTGCCGCTGTGGCGGGCGGATTAGTTTGCCGGTGGACAAAAATTAGCGGCGGCAAATAATGGGGCAATTAAAAATTAAAAATTACGAATTACGAATGGTGGAGTTTGATTTTCAAAATCGCTTCGCGAATTTTTAAGTCCATTCCACATTTTTAATTTTTAATTTGTAATTTTTAATTGCTCTTTCTTTCGACGGAGATTCTCTAATGAAAAAAGCGGGCGGCTATTTATTGGCGCTGATAAGCGCGGGCGGTTCGGCGGCGGCGGCGGAAAGTTTCGCGTTGCCCAACGGCGCGTTGGAATTGATTATCGCGTCCGGCGTTATCGGCTACATCATTTGCGCGATGAGCGTGGTGGCGGTGGCGGTCATCATCGACGCCTATATGGCGACGCGGCAGGAAAGATTATTGCCGGCGGGAGTGTTGCAAAATATCGAGTCCTGTCTTGACGAGGGCGACTACAACGGGGCGCTCGTGGCGTGTCAGCAGGACAATTCGATGTTGGCGCGGGTGGTTGCTTCCGGCGTCGGCAAAATCAACTACGGCTTTGAGCGGATGGTCGAAGCGGCGGAAGAAGAAAGAGTCGCGCAGGAAGCGCGGTTGGAACAAAAACTCGGTTTAATCAATATCATCGCGATTGCCGCGCCGTCGCTCGGTTTGCTCGGCACCGTCGCCGGTATGGTGTCGGCTTTCGGCACGATGGCGGCGCAGGGCGGTAGCGCCGACGCGAGCACGCTCGCGGGCGGCATTTACGTCGCGCTGATGACGACGTTGGAGGGCTTGGTCGTGTCGATTCCGGCGGCGGCGGCGTTCTCGGTGTTGCGCGGACGGGTCGTCCGAATATTGGCGATGATGACGATTATCAACGGCGAAATTTTAGACCGCTTCCGGCAACCGGGCGGGTAAATTCAATTAACAATTAACAATTAAAAATTACAAATTAAAAATTTAAAATGGCGGATTGGATGCAAAAATTGCGCGAAGCGAATTTGATAATCAAACTCCACAATTTTTAATTTTTAATTTTTAATTTGTAATTTTTAATTGTTCTTTCTGGGGCATATATGTCGCACGAAAAATTGTCTTACGCCGACGCCGGCGTGAATATCGACCTCGGCAACGAACTGGCGCAAAAATATCTGTCGCTAATGCACCGCACGTTTGACCAAAACGTGCCGCGCCACGACAACGGTTTCGGCGGGCTTTACAGTTTGCGCGACTGGCTACCGGCGAGCGCGGACTCGTCCGCCGCGAGCGACGAGCCGATTTTGGTCTCCGGCACCGACGGCGTCGGCACGAAATTGAAAATCGCCTTCGCGTTGGGCAAGCACGACACCGTCGGCATTGATTTGGTGGCGATGAGCGTCAACGACGTGTTGGTGCAGGGCGCCCGCCCGCTGTTTTTTTTGGATTACATCGGTTCGGGCAAATGCGATAAAGCCACGATGTTGGCGTTGGTCGAGGGCGTTTCGACCGGTTGCCTGCAAGCCGGTTGCGCGTTGCTCGGCGGCGAAACGGCGGAAATGCCGGGCTTTTATCCCGCCGGCGAATACGACCTCGCGGGTTTCGCCGTCGGCATCGTGGCGCGGAAAAATTTAATCGACGGCAAAAAAATTCGCGTCGGCGATAAAATTATCGGGCTGGCGTCGTCGGGCTTGCACAGCAACGGCTACTCGCTGGCGCGGAAAGCGTTGCTCGAAGTCGGCGGCTTGCGGTTGGACGAAAAAATTCCCGAACTCGGCGGGACGCTCGGCGAGGAATTGTTAACGCCGACGCGGATTTACGTCAAAAACGGCTTGGCGCTGTTGGCGAAATTCGGCGACGCGATTCGCGGGTTGGTTCATATCACCGGCGGCGGATTGCTTGAAAACACGCCGCGGGTTTTGCCGCCGGCTTGCGGGGCGCGTTTCACGCCCGGCGCGTGGAAGGTGCCGCCGATTTTCAATCTGATACAAAAATGCGGCAATATCGAAGCGCTCGAAATGTATCGCGTGTTTAATATGGGCGTGGGAATGTTGCTCATTGTCGCGCCCGACCGCGCGGCGGAAATTCTCGCCGCGGCAAACGAACTCGGCGAAACCGCGCAATGTATCGGCGAAATCGTCGCCGGCGCAGGCGTTGAACTCAATTAACAATTTACAATTGACAATTAACAATTATTTAGAGGTCGCGCGGCAAAGAGCGCCGCGCATCTTTGAAAATAACTCCGCTAAAAAATTGTAAATTGTTAATTGTAAATTTTATTACGAGAGGAGGCAATTATGTGGCGCCAAGGACTGCTTATTCTGGCGATGACGACCGCGCTCGCGGGCTGTAACGCGAACGGCATCAATCCGTATGGCTACGCGACGCGCTATGAAGTGCAGGAGCGCACCGGCATCAATCAGACGTTCACCCACATCGGCAAGTTGTATTATCGCGGCAATTTGCTGGTCAACGACGTGGGCTACGTCTCCATCGCGCCGCAGGACTCGCGCGCGATTTTCAGCAAAGAAAACCGCCTGTATTATTGCGACAAAACCGGCGCCATCACGGTCATCGACCTGTTGCGCTACTCGACGCCGACGGAAGTGGTCTGGAAAAAATACCGCGCCGAGATTCTTTTCGCCGACCAAAATCCTTACGAATTGGAATTGTTTTAAGCGCGCGGCGTTTCTTTACGCTCTATTCAATTGCCACGCCTTTTAAGGCGTGGTTGGCGGTCAAAAAAGAAAAGGGCTTTAGCCCAAAGAAAAATCATTCGGCTAAAGCCGACGGCAATACATTTAGAATGGTTATCGAACAACTCTAATTTCACGTCAACAGCGCGTTCAGTTCGTCTTGGGCGGCGGCGAGTTCGGCGGGGGTGGCGGAGGGCACCGGAATTTCATAGGCGATTTTGGCGCGCGGGTCGAACACTTTCATAATTTCGCCGCCCGCTATTTCGCCATTCGTTATTTCACCGTTCGCTTCCTGACCGCCCGCCATTTCCTCCGCTTCTTGACCGCTCGAACCGTCCGCTATCCGGCGGATGCTGTCGAGGCGCAAGCGGCGCTGGCGGAGCAAAATCAACGCGAGCAAATACCGGAAAAGCGCCCGCGCGGCGGTCGGCGAAGCCATCAGGTTGGTGAAAAAATCATAGACCGCCTCGGCGTCAATCGTCAGCCGTTTCGCCGCCGCCGTCGCCGCCCGCGTGTGCCAAAAAGAAAACAAGCCGGTTTTGTCGAACGTCGCCCAGACCTCCGCCGCCAAATCGACGCGCTTGAAGCCGTCGCCGTCTTCTTGCAGGACGGAAAAATACTCCTCGCCCGCCGCAAATTCGCGCCCGCTGACGGCGCACTTCCGCCGGCTCCGCTCCACTTGCCAATTATTTGCGCTCATTATTATTTCCCGTCTTTCGGTTTCTCGACGCAGTATAAGGGACAAAATGCTGATTATCAAACCCGCCGCCACGTTGGAGTGGCTCACGCCGGACGCGCTCAACGTCATCGAACGCGCCGGTCGCGTTTGTTACAAATCGGAAGACAAAATCACCGGCGCTTCGGCGGAAAAATTTGTCGCCGGCATTTTGGCGCGCGGACACGAAGCGGTCATCGAACACGCCGCGGCGTCGTTCCGGCTGATTACCGACCGCGGCATTACCCACGAAATCGTGCGCCACCGGCTCGCGAGTTACTGTCAGGAAAGCACGCGCTATTGCAATTATTCCGCCGACAAATTTGCCGCGCAAATCGCGGTGATTGAGCCGCCGGATTTAGACGCGGCGCAACAGGCGATTTGGCGGGCGGCGTGCGCGGACGCGGAAAAAGCGTATTTCGCGTTGCTCGCGGCGGGGACGGCGCCGCAAATCGCCCGCGCGGTGTTGCCGACGTGTCTGAAAACCGAATTGGTGATGACGGCGAATTTCCGCGAATGGCGGCATTTTCTTAAATTGCGTTTAGCCGGCGGGGCGCATCCGCAAATTCGCGAATTGGCGCGGCAAATCGCGGCGATTCTGTCCGCCGAATGTCCGGCGGTGTTCGGCGAATTTTTAAGAGCAATTAACAATTAAGAATTAACAATTGACAATGACGGAGATTGATTTTTTAATTCGCTTCGCGCCATTTTGACAATCTTTCCACCATTGTTAATTTTTAATTGTTAATTGTTAATTGAACGCGCGCTAAACCATTGTTTGCGCGACGCGAATTGGCTACCGTTACGTCGTTTTAATTCACTCGAAAAAGGAGACAAAACTATGGGACTGCTCGAAGACCTGAAAGCCCAGGCGAAGAAATTGCAAAAGACGATTGCGTTGCCGGAAGCCGACGACGAGCGCACGCTTCGCGCGGCGGCGGGCGCGGCGAAATTCGGTTTAGGACCGGTCGTTTTGCTCGGCAATCGCGACAAAATCGCCGCGCTCGCCCAAGCGCAAAATATCGACATCAGTCAGGCGACCGTCCGCGACCCGGCGACCGACCCGGAGCGCGACGACTTCATCCAACAATTTTACGAACTCCGCAAAGCCAAAGGCGTAACGCTCGACAAAGCCGCGACCATTATTAGCGACCCGATGTATTTCGCGGCGATGATGGTCAAACTCGGCAAAGCCGACGGCTACGTTTCCGGCGCGGTGCATTCGACCGCCGATACTTGCCGCCCCGCGCTCCAAATCATCAAAACCGCGAAGGGCATCAACACGGTCTCGTCGTTCTTCATTATGATTTTGCCGGAGAGTAGCCCCTATCACCGCGTCAACGACGTGCTTCTTTACGCCGACAGCGGGTTAGTCATCAATCCGTCGGTCGAGGAACTCGCCGACATCGCGATTACCACCGCCGCGTCGTTTAAGGCGTTGTTGCCGAACCGGACGCCGAACATCGCGTTTTTGTCGTTCTCGACGAAAGGAAGCGCCAAACACGAACTCATCGACAAAACCGTCGCGGCGACGAAGCGCACGCAGGAGCGCGCGCCGGAGTTGAACATTGACGGCGAATTGCAAGTTGACGCGGCGTTGATTGAAGCCATCGGACAACGCAAAGCGCCGGGGAGCAGCGTCGCGGGTCGGGCGAACATTTTGATTTTCCCGGATTTGCAAGCCGGCAATATCGCCTACAAGTTGACCGAGCGGTTAGCCGGCGCGACGGCAATCGGACCGGTGTTGCAGGGCTTGGCGAAGCCGGTCAACGACCTCTCGCGCGGCTGTAAATTCGAGGACATCATCGACACGATTGCCCTGACCGCTTGCCAATGCTAACTCCTTGTGAGCAAAATGCCGAAAAAATCCGTCGTCGTCAAACTGGCTAATCAGTGCGGATTACACGCGCGTTCCGCGATGCTGTTTGCGCAAATTTGTGAAGGATTTGCGAGCGCCGTTACGTTGGAATGCGACGGCGCGACGGCGGACGGCAAAAATATCTTGGAAATAATGTCGCTGGCGATTCCGCCGGACAAAGAATTTTTGCTTTCGGTCGAAGGCGACGACGCGGAACCGTTGCTCGCGGCGGCGCAACAACTGATTGCCGACAAATTCGGCGAAGCGGAATAGACCTGTTCGATAGCCGCTGAAAGAAAGAGCGCCTCCACGAATTTTTTCTCACAGAGCCACAGAGAAACCTCAATTGGAAATGCTCTATTCAATTGCCACGCCCTAAAGGGCGTGGCAATTGAATAGAGCATACCTCAATCTCCGTGTCCTCCGTGCTTTCCCGTGAGACACTTATTTTTTAGACGGGTTTGGGGAAACAATTTTATCAAAGGGAAAAGCCAATGCGCCTGCCTGCCGAATGGGAAAAACACGAGGCGACGTGGCTCGCGTTGCCGAGCGCGCGCAATCCCGACAACTGGTATGAAAAGAGCGCGGCGATTCATTGGAGTTTCGCGGAAATCGCGCGCGTGCTGTCCCGCCGCGAAAAGGTGCGTTGCACCGTCAACAGTCCCGCCGAACAAGAACGCGCTTCGGCGTGGTTGCGCGACGCGGACGCGGTAATGGCGAACGTCGAGTTTTTCCCGTTTCCGACTTTTTGGGGCTGGCTACGCGATTGCGCCCCGCAATTCGTTCAGCGCGACGGGCGCGTCGAAGCCGTTGATTTTCAATTCAACGGTTGGGCGTATCTCGACGATTGGCAGGACGACAACGCTCTGCCGCAACGCCTCGCCGAAAAATTTTCTTTGCCGCGCACGGCGGCGCGGTGGCGCGGCGCGCCGTGGGTGCTTGAAGGCGGCGCGATTGACGGCAACGGGGAAAATGTTTTGCTGACGACCGAGGAATGTTTGTTGGACCAGCAAACGCAAGTCCGCAATCGCGGCGCGTCCGCCGCCGACAACGAGCAAGTGTTGCGCGAATACCTCGGCGCGGAACAGGTCGTTTGGTTGGGGCGGGGCTTGGCGGGCGACGACACGCACGGACACGTTGACGACGTTTGCCGTTTCGTCAAACCGCGCGTCGTGGTCGCCGTCAATGAACGCGATGTGTCCGACGCGAACTACGCGGCACTCTCCGAAAATCGGGAACGTTTGGCGGCGGCGCGTTTTGCCGACGGCGGCAAGTTGACGGTTATTCCGTTGCCGGCGCCGCGACCGGTAATTTATCAGGGGCGGCGCTTGCCTGCGAGTTACGCCAATTTTTATATCGGCAACGGCGTGGTGTTGGCGCCGACGTTTAACGATGCCGCCGACGGCGAGGCGCTCGGCGTGTTGCGCGAACTTTTCCCCGACCGCGAAGTAATCGGCATTTACGCGCGCGATTTAGTCCTCGGCGGCGGCAGTATCCATTGCCTCACGATGCAACAACCGGCGAGGGAATAAAACCTGTTTAATCGACCTTTTTTTTACCGTTAGCGAAAGGAAACACCGATGTTTGCCGCCGCGCTTAATTTGTTTATTAACCTCAATCTTGCGGTTTTGCCGCTATTTATCTTTTTACAAATGTGTAATACGGGGGGGGGGGGGTAAATCATTTCGCTCGTTATTAGCGGATTGTATTCGCTGGTTTTTTGTCATTGCCACCGTCTATTTGTTCGCGTTTTCGCTGACGGAATTTGACCCGCTATTCAACGTTATTCAACGCATTGCCACGCGCGTTACCGCCAATTATTTTCATTTGCCGTTTTTGCGGCTTGCCGCCGTTTTGGACGGCGTAATTATTGCGGTTTATCTTTGCCGCAATTGGCGGTTGGTGCGTTGGACGCGAGAATTTTTGCGTCGGTTCGTCAAAGTTGAAAGCGTTCCGCCGACCGTTCCCGTTTATTTTTTTGTCGCGCTGTTTTTAGCTGTTTTTCTGGTCGAAACGGCGCATCTCTATCATCAACGTTTCAACATCCCGTTTGCGCAAATAATTGAACATCTTGGTTTTATCACCGACGGCGGTCTCGCGCCGGTCATTATCGGTTTCTTGTTGGAGCCGACTCCGCTTGGTATATCGTTCGTGGCGGTCGGTGTTTTGTTTATCGTCGAACGTTGGCGCTTAAATTTTGAGCGAAAATTTTTCTGGGTCTCGACGCCGTTGGTTATGATTTTTGCTTTTGTCGCCGTTGCGCATTACGCCGGTGCTCTCAACTATATTGCCGAACAGACGCAACCGCCGTCAACTTTTTATGAGGAACATTATCTCGACCCGAAAGAAATAAAAATTTCGTTGCCCGAAAAAAAGCGGAATCTTATCGTGATTTTTGTCGAGAGTTTGGACACCGGTTTTTTAACCAAAGCCGACGGCGGCGCGTTCGACGACGACTTGTTACCGAACATCAAAAAATTGGCGACGGAAAATCTGAATTTCAGTCAAACCGGAAGAATCGGCGGTGAAATCCAATGTTACGGTACCGGCTATACAATAGCGGGGATTCTCGGTTATCTTGCCGGCGTTCCCAAAAATGTGCCGCTCCTCTTTGGTAACGTGTGGAAACCGTTGGGCGGTGAAAAGTTTATGCCTAATGCGGTCGCGCTCGGCGATATTTTGGCGGCAAACGGCTACCGCGAATACCATCTCGGCGGCTACGATTCGTCATTTGCCGGAATGGGGAGTTTTTTCAAGACGCACGGCAACGCCGAAATTTTCGATATTTCGTATTTCAAACGCGCTGGCGTCTTGCCCGCCAATTATTCGGTTTGGTGGGGCTTTGAAGACCGTAAATTGTATCAATTCGCCCAAGAAAAATTGACCGCCGTCGCGCAACAAAGCGAGCCGTTTTTTTTCACGCTGACGACGCTCGACACGCATCCGACCGGTTATCTCGACCCGCAAGCCGAGCGAAAATTTCCGGCGCCAATTGAAAATGTCTGGGCGGATGCGGATAAGCAACTCGGCGAATTTATCGCGTGGCTCCAACGGCAGGATTTTTACGCCGACACGACGACTGTGATTTTGGGCGACCATTTGTATCAAGATTTTTCGGTGTTTCCGGCGGATTTTTTTACCGCGCCAAGCGTTACCGGTTACCATTCCGGTGAACGCTATCCGCTGAACATTTTTATCAATTCGCCGTTGTCGCCGAAATTCGCGAAAAATCGGCAATTCTCGCATTTCGACCTCTTCCCGACGTTGGTCGAAGCGGTCGGCGGCAAAATCGCCGCGTCCGGCTTGGGACTCGGTCGCTCGATGAGCAGTGGCGAAAAAACGCTGTTGGAAGAACTCGGCTACGCCGCGGTCAACGACCAACTCCAACGCCCGTCGCGCCGCTATGATGAATTGTGGACGTTACCGAATGGGGGCGCGAAAAAATGAAACCGGCGCATACGGGTTGGCGAAAAATTCGACATTCTTTGACGTATGCCCGCGACGGTTTCGCCGCGATTTGGCGCGACGAGGTTTCGTTTCGGCAAGAGGTTTATCTCGGCGGCGCGGCGTTGTTGACGCTACCGTTTTTGCCGTTGAGCGCGATTGAAACCGTGCTGTCGGTCGCCGCGATTAGCGGGATTTGGCTTGCCGAAATTGTCAATTCCGCGCTCGAAGCGCTCGCCGACCGCATCTCCGACGCCCCTCACGCCTTGCTAAAAAAAGCCAAAGACCTCGGCGCCCTGCTCGTCTTACTCGCGATTATCAACGCGGTCGTTATTTGGGCGGTCATTCTCGCCGCCGCGGTCTGGCGGTAACGTGCGGCGGGTTACTTCTCAAAAGGTTTAGGTCAGTGAACAGAGAGTGGGCGGCTTTCAACTTTCAACTCTTCCCTCTTCCCTTTTCCCTTTTCCCTTTTCCCTCGAAGAAAACGTCTTGCAACGGCGGGCGTCGCCGCTAATATCCGCCGCTCACGCTTGTTCGGCGCGGAGAATTTTGTTACCCAGTTTCGACAAAAAAAAGGGCGATTAGCTCAGTTGGTTAGAGCGCCAGCTCGACAAGCTGGAGGTCATTGGTTCGAGCCCAATATCGCCCACCATTTGCCTGCAACGACCGCGCGTGGCGCCTTCCGCGTGCGGTCGTTTTTTTGTCGGCGGGCAATTCCCCGCCTCACTCTGGAAAAACTTATGTATCCCGAAATCGTTACGCTCGACCTTGAAACCACCGGCATCGAAATGCAACGCGACGAGATTCTCGAAATCGGGGCGGCGATTATTCGCGACGGCAAAGTCGTCGCCACCTTTAACCGGCTTGCCAAGCCGACGAAACCGCTGTCGCCCGACA
Organism: Planctomycetota bacterium; assembly: GCA_031261425.1. Lineage (GTDB taxonomy): Bacteria > Planctomycetota > SZUA-567 > SZUA-567 > SZUA-567 > MS499-59. The sequence continues at coordinate 9,040 of JAISJR010000066.1, read as the reverse complement.
TCACGCGCATCACCGGCATCACTAACGAAATGGTCGCGGACGCGCCGCCGCTCGCCGAGGTGTTGGCGGAATTTCTCGCGTTTTTGCCCGCCGGCGCGCTGTGCGCCGCGCATCAAGCCCAATTCGACCGCGGATTTCTGAAAGCCGCGGCGGGCGACCGCTTCGCGCATCGCGTCATCGACACCGTCGGGTTGGCGCGGATTCTTTTTCCCGAATTGGAGAGCCACTCGCTCTCTTTCCTTTGCGCCGCGCTGAACATCACCAACGCCGACGCGCATCGCGCGCTCGCCGACGCGCTGGCGTTGGCGGAGTTGTGGCAACGGCTCGCCGACCGCGCGCTCCACACGCCGCCGCCCGTCATCAGCGAAATCAATTTTTTGCTCGCCGTCAATCCGACGCATCCTTACTGCGATTATTTTCAGCGGGTCGAGTCCGAACTTGCGGCGCGGCATTTCGGCGACGAGGGAAAAACGCTTTTTGCCCTTTATCCCGAAAATAATTGGCGCTCGGCGGCGCCGCCGAACAATACCGCGCCGGAAAAATGGACGCGCCTCGCGCGGGAAAAAATCGAATGGGTTTTCGGCGAAGACGGCGCGCTCGCCAAAGCGTTTGCCCAATTCACGCCGCGCCCCGGACAAATGCGGATGGCGGGCGAAGTCGTCGAGGCGTTCAATAAACAAAAACATCTGCTCATCGAAGCCGGCACCGGCACCGGCAAGACGCTGGCGTATTTAATTCCGGCGGTCATCTGGGCGCGGGAAAATAACGTGCCGGTCGTCATCAGCACCAACACCAAAAATTTGCAGGAACAACTTTTTGAGAAAGACCTCGCGCTCGTCAAACAGGCGCTCGGCATCGAGGTGAAAGCCGCCCTGCTCAAAGGGCGGAGCAACTATTTGTGCCTGCGCAAACTCGAATATCTGTTGCGCAACGCCGACAACGAACTCGACCTCGACGACCGCCTGCAATTGTTGTCGCTCCTGACGTGGAGCGTCAAAACCGAGAGCGGCGACATCGCCGAGAACATCGTTTTTTCGCGCCCCGACTTTATGAAATTATGGCTGAAATTGCGCTCGCACGGCGACGATTGCGGCGGACGAAAATGCCACCACTATCGCCGGTGTTTTTTGCGCAAAGCCCGCGCCGCCGCGATGAATGCGGAAATCGTCGTCGCCAATCACTCGTTGATTTTCGCCGATTTGGACAGCGCGAGTCCGGCGTTGCCGCCGTTTTATCAACTGATTTTCGACGAGGCGCACAATCTCGAAGACGCGGCGACGAGCCATCTGTCCATCGAAATCACTCCGCATTTGCTCGACGCCGTCGGCGGTCGCCTCTCCCGCGCCGGACGCAAGAAATCGCGCGTCGGCTTGCTCGTCAATTGCAGTAATCAATTGGCGGACGCCGGCGACCTTAGCCCGGAACTCCGCGACCAAGCCGCCGTCCACAACGCGGCGGCGCTCGACGCGATGACGGAATTGTATCCGCGCGGCGAGGCGTTTTTTCTCGCGGTGGACAACGTGCGCTTGGCGCATCGCGACCAGCCGCCGACATTGCGCTTTTCGCCGGAAACGCAACGCTCGGCTTTATGGCGCGAAGTCGCCGCCGCCAAAGAACCGTTCGCCGCGGCGGTCGGGCGCGCGCTGACCGCGCTGAAAGGATTGATTGACGACTTGAAACAGTTGCCGGACGAAACGCCTTGGCGCGACGATATGACGCGCGATTTGGCAGGGGCGATGAATAATTTGCGGCAGTTCGGCGAGGACTTGGCGTTCGCGCTCGCCGCCGACAACGCGGATTACGTCTATTGGTTGGAGCGGCAAAGTAGCCGACCGGGCGACGTGAAAATCATCGCCGCGCCGCTCGCCGTCGGCGCGTTGTTGCGCGACAAATTATACGCGAAAAAGCCGAGCATCGTTTTTTGCTCGGCGACGATGACGACCAACGGACAGTTTAATTTCCTGCGGCGGCGGCTCGGCTTGGACGGTTTCGACCGGACGCAATTGACCGAACTCAACGTCGGGCTGGCGTTCGATTACGCGAAGCAGTGCCGGATTTTCGCGCCGACGTTTTTGTGCGAGCCGAACGAGGCGGGCAAAAATTACGCCGAAGAATTAGCGGATTTATTGGTCGCGGTTTTTCGCCAAACGGCAGGACGGGCGCTCGGTTTGTTCACGAGTTACGAAATGTTGCGGCGGGTGTTCCAATTTGTAACCAAAGAAATGTTGAACGACGGCATTGAAATTTTGGCGCAAGGGCAAAGCGGTTCGCGCAAGAGCATCACGACGTTGTTTCAGCAGGACATTCATTCGGTCTTGCTCGGCACCCATTCGTTTTGGGAAGGCGTCGATGTGATTGGCGAAAGTTTGTCGTGTTTGGTGATTGCGCGTCTGCCGTTCGCGGCGCCGAACGACCCGCTGAACGAGGCGCGGTGCGAGCGGGTGGAGCGCGACGGCGGCAATGCGTTTGTCGATTACACGATGCCGAACGCGATTATCAAATTTCGGCAGGGCTTCGGACGGCTGATTCGGCACCCCGACGACCACGGCGTCGTCATCGTCGCCGACCGGCGCATCGTGGCGAAAAAATACGGCTTCTATTTCCAAAAATCGGTTCCCTGCCCGACAATTTCCGTCGCCCACCGCGACGATTTGCTGGCGCGAATTAAAGAATTTTTGCGGCGGCGGGGGTAACAATTAACAATTAACAATGATTGATTTACTTCTTCTTTTTCTTTTTCGGCGCGGCGGTTTTACGCGCGGTCGTTTTGCTTTTCGGCGCGGACGCATCGAGTTCCAAGCAAAGAATTAACTCGCCGCATTTTTCCGGCGGCAATTCCGCGTCCGTCAACAATTTGCGCAACGCCGCCGCGTTGCCGCTCGCGCCGAGCAAGCCGCGTTTTTTCGCCAGCGCCAACGCCGCCGGACTGAGTAGCGGCGCGGCGTTCGGCACCAAAACGCTCACCAACGTCTGCGCCGCGTCTTTCGACAAAGCGGGCTCTAATTTCGTCAACCGCTGTTTGGCGTCGGCGGCGGTTTTCAGCGTCAAATAACGCAAACTCATCGCGCCGCAATCGTCGAACAGGCGGAACAACATATCCACCACTTGGCGGGCGACCGTCTCGACGGCGGGCAACGGCGCGAGCGCCCGCGCCACTTCCGTCCACCGCGCCGCGCGCACTTCGTTGTAGTCCATAAACGCCGTCTTCAACCGCTTCAGCGCGGCGAGCGCCGCGCCGGCGTTGCTGTTTTCCGCGAGCAAAACCGCGACCAAATAATCCAGCGCGTCCCGCGGTTGCGGTTCGGCGCCGCCTTTTTCATACGGCTTCCACGCCGGTAAAAACGAATTTTTTTCGTATTCCGCCAACAATTTGACCGCTTTGTTTTCGCTTGCCATAAATTGACCTCGCTGTGTGGGGTGTCCTCTATAATTAACAATTCACAATTGACAATTAACAATTATTAGTGGAGTTTGATTGTCAAATTCGCGGAGCGCAATTGTTAATTGTTAATTGTTAATTGTAAATTGTTCCAAAGCGTTTCGCGCGGCGGCGTGTTCGGCGGCTTTTTTCGTCGCGGCTTCGCCTTGTCCGGCTAATTCCTCGCCGATAAACGCGCCGACGCGAAAGAGCGGTTGATGTTGCGAGCCGAAACGGCGCAATAAACGATACTGAACCGGCGCCCGTTTTTGCAACGCCGCTTTGTAATTTACCGGCGTTGACGTTTCGTTGACGGCGGTCAATTCATCGCGCAATAGCGCGAAAATAAAATTCCGCGTCGGTTGCCACGCGCCGCCGCTGTCGAGATAAACCGCCGCGATTAACGCCTCGCCGACATTGGCGTAAATCGAGTCGGGCAAATCGCCGTCGCCCACGCCGCGCCCCAATAAAATAAACTCCCGCCAATTTTGCCGGCGGAGCGCCCGCGCCATCGTCGCGCGCGAGACCAAACCGGCTTTCAATTCGCTGAGCCGCCCTTCCGTCGCCGCCGGAAATTTTTCGTAGAGTTCGGCGCTAATCGCCAATCCCAAAATCGCGTCGCCCAAAAATTCCAAACGTTGATTGTGTTTGCCGGCGCTGACCGCCGCGCTACTGTGCGTCAGCGCCGTCCGCAACAGGTCTGCGTTTTGGAAACGATAGCCGAAAAAATCCGTTGGCATTTTTACGCCCCCGCGAACCGCCGCCGATTTTCACGAATTTCCCGCAAATTCCAATGGCGATAATTACCCCGCCGCCGCGAAGAGTTTTTTACGCCGTTGGACAATGCGATAGCGCGGGTTGGCGGCGCGGATAATTTGCGCCAATACTTGCGGGTCGTCGGGCAAGTGATAGGTGCAAATCGCCAACTTCGGCGCGAATTTCCGCAAGACCGCCGTCGCGCCGCGCAACATTTCGCGTTCCGCGCCTTCGATGTCCGCTTTGATGAAGTCGATTTTTTCAAGGCGATTGTCGGCGGCGAATTGGTCGAGCGTGGTGATGGCGATATTTTCGACGCGGGTTTCCTTGTCAAACGGCAACCTTTTTTCGTCAACGGTGTTGCCGCTACCGGTTTCGTTATTGCCGTAAAAATACAACAACGCCTTTTTCTCCGCTTCCCCCAATCCTTTCGCGACGGGAACAATGCCGTCGTTCAGCGCGGCGGTTTGTTGAAGCCACGCAAAGGTCTTGGGCGTCGGCTCAAACGCATAAACCGTCGCGCCTTTCGCCGCGGCGTAGGCGGCAAAGTCGCCAATCCACGCGCCCGCGTCAATCACCGCTTCGCCGGATTTCACCGTTACATCGAAATCGCCGGCGCGGTAGCCGTAAGCGCCCTCCGGCAAATACGGCTCGATTCGGTCCATCTGCGCCGCGTCATAATTATCTTCGTAAAGCGCCGAAACGGAAAAAGTGTCGAGGAAAATCGCACTGCACAAATTCCCGAACATTTGCTCGTCGCCGCGCACGTCCGGCAATTTCGCGCCGTTCAAATCAAAGTAGGTTTTTCCCTCGTCATTTTGCCGTAAGTATTTTTTCACGAAATTTTTTTCGGCAAGGCGGCGGTTCATTTTCTCGAAAAACATCGTCGCGTAGCGAGTCAAAACTTCACCGCCCGCCAATAATTTTTGCGATAGCGACCAATCGCCAACCAATGCTTTACCGGCAATTTCGCGCCAAGTGCGGAAGCGACCGGTAGCCGGATACGGGGGCGGTAACTGACGGGGTTCCATAGATTTTCCTTTCGTTAAATGAAATGTTTTTGAATCTCTTTTCTCTCACGGAGTCGCGGAAGACACTGGAAATGGGACGCTCTATTCAACCGCGTTTGGAAACGGTCTCATCAAGCCACCGGCTTAATAAAATTCATTATCCGAAACGGCAACAAGCAACCTTTTGCCGCGAGCCACAGCGCGATTTTGCTTTTTCGCGACACGTTAAATTGCGGGTCAAAAATTCGCCGATTCGATTGCGGGTATAAATCCGTCATCACCCGTTCATTTATCAGCGAAGGACAACGTAAATTCGCGAATTTGATTTCGTTCACGGCGCGACTTAAATCCGGCTCAAAGCCCGCCAAATCCCCGTATTTTTCGCGCAAAAAATCGACGACTAATTTTAGATTGGCATACACACCCGCCGTTCGTTTGGCGTGGAGTTTCTGCCCGTCGGCATTTTGCTCCCGCCAAAACGACAGCGGGTTGTAACAATAGTGATACAACGCTTGGTGCGTGTAAGCGATTTTCGGCGCGTAATAAATCAGTTGCGCGCCGGCAACGCGGTCTTCGCCATAGTTGAACGGCGAAAATTTTACTTGTTGAAAAAGTTCGCGGGCGACAAGTTTGTTCCACAATGAAACACCGATGATGCCGCGAGAAAAATTCACCACTTGCCGCAAAATGTCTTCTTTGGTCAACCCATGAAAATCTTGATTGTTGTAAGTGGCAACGCCGAGGTCGTCCTGCCAATAATCGCACCACGCGAGCGCCGCATTTTCGGCGGTGATTTTTTCATAAAGCGACGATAAAAAATTCGGCTCAAGCCAATCGTCGGCGTCAACGCAAGCGATGAAATTTCCCCGCGCCGCGTCGAGTCCGGTTTTGCGCGCCTGCGACGACCCGCCGTTTTGCGGTTTATGAATAACGCGAACTCGCTTATCTTGGACGGCGAATTTATCGCACATCGCGCCGCTACCGTCCGGCGAACAGTCGTCCACCAACAGCAACTCGAAATCGGCGAACGTCTGCGCCAAAATACTTTTTACCGCGCGGGACAAAAATCGCTCCACGCGATACACCGGCACAATCACGGAAATTTGCGGAGGCATTTCTTTCCTTTCTGATGATTGGGGAAGCGGTCTTTTACCACCGCCACAGCCACGCTTTGACCGCTTCAAGGAGAAAGCGTCCGCCGAGATAGCGGTGTTTGATAGCGCGAATCCCGTCGATGTGCAAATTCGGACGGCAATAGCCCTCCGCGCTCGCCCGTTGAAGCAAAACGTCGAGCACCGGCGTTTTCATTGCATACCGCCAAACCGTTGCCGAATACGGCGTCGCGCCGATGTCCGCCCAAAATTTGTAATGGACAATTTGCGGGTCGCGTTCGGCTTGCGCGTATTCCTCGCGCAACTTCTCCGGCAAATGCCGCCTTTGCGCGTCCGACAGCAACCTTAAATAGCCCATAAAATTCCGGCGATACGGCAACAACAGCGCCTTGCCCGCGGCGAAAACATTTAACACGTCTTGGTCGTGAACCTGCCATTGCCGCGAAGTCGCGAGCGCGAGCATTTCCGGCAACGAAACGGTTTCGCGAACGAGCCGCGCATTGAGAATCAACATTCCCGAATTGAAATAATCGCCGGGGTTTTTCAGCGATAACAAGACCGCATGTAACTTCTTAAAATCCCGTCCATGATAATGGCGGTAATAATCGGAAACGGCGTGGTCGCGCACGGCGGCGAGGTAATTGTCGCGCAAATCGAGGTCGAATAATTCCGCGACATCGCATCGGCAAATAGTATCGCTATCGAGATAAAGCGCTTTTTCGGCGGCGTGCAGTAGATACGGAATAAGCAGGCGAAAATACGCTTCGACGGAAATGTGGCGGGAGCAGAAAAAATTGTAGCCGTCGATGTGCGCGGTTACGTCGATGAATGTGATGGCGAATTGCGGGAATGGCGCGACTTGTTGTTGCAACGCCGCGATGGTCGCGGCGGACAATTCGCGGTGCAGAATGTAGAAATGATAGCGCCGATTTTTACCGGCATTTTCCATAATCGACTGAATGCATACCGCCATATACGGCGCGTAATATTCGTCGGCGGCAAGGCAGACCGGAATTTCTTCGGTGATTGCCGCAAGGGAACTTGACCGCTCGGCGGCGGCGGGTGTCGCGGCGGGCGCGACGGAACACGGCTTTGACATAGCAAAGACCTTCCTTTCGGGAAAGGCGCGGACTTTGCCGATGTCAACGGAGTCGTTCTTGCTGACGGTTCTCGGTGCCAATAAAAAAGGGACGCATTGTTAGCGTCCCACCACAGGCACCTGAGAGAGCCCTCAAGAAAACGCCGTCAACCCGCCCCGGTCGGGGCGCGTCTTCAGCGCTACTTTTTGAGTCCTCGAAATTCTCAGGTTTCGTGGTGGACAACAGCCGAAGTTGCGCACAAAAATAAAATGTAAAAACAGGTCGATTAAATTCAGTCGATAAAACGGCTCCTTGCGAGGGGAAATAGAAAAACCAATTAAAGGCACTCCGCCGCTGAAAATTTTTGCCGGCGGGCGCGGACTTCTTCGGGCGTTACGAACTTCCACCCTTCTTTTTCCAAGCGCGGACGTTGTTCGTCTAAATGCTTGTGATAACCCTCAATGCCGCCGTATTCTTCCAATAATTCCGCGCGGTGGCGGCGCACTTCTTCAACGATTTCGTCTCGGTAAAACATCGTCATTCCTCCATCTTATAGAAATATTCCGGCGTGATTAAAAACGGCGTTCGGACGCCGCGAGCGTTATTATATGCGGATAATTTGACAAAAGCATCGACGCTCATATGACTGTAATTCCAACTCATTAAATAATCAATTTCCGACTCCACGCAAATCGCCAAATGATAAGCGTCGGTTTTGGCGCTTTCGGGAATATGTAAAAGTTCCTGATAAATCGCCGCGAGCGACTCCGTCCGCGCGGTGGGATGCAACATTGGAATATCCGCGATAAAATTTAACCGGCGTTGCGCGGCTTTTTTATCGCCTTTGACACATTCGTCAAACACATAATCGCTGACGTATAGATTGTAATTTTGCCGCTCATTTTCCCAAAAAAGCAACGTCAAATTCTGCCGCGCCGCTTTAATCAAATCGGCGCTCGGTCGCGCAGTGGCGTAACTCGGAATCGTCGTTTCGATGTAAATGCTTTTCATGGTATTTCCAGCCATAAACGCCGATTTTTAGATTTCCCGCCCGGTTAAAAATCATCTCTGCCGCCCATTTCAGGGTTTGACTTCTTTGAGGTTTTCGTCGAACGCGACTTTAATGCCGTATTTCGCGAAATCGCCCCGCCGAATGGTTTCTACCCGCCCGTCGGCAAACGCGGCGTTCAGCGAATTGTTATGGCGCAAATGCAAACCGGCTTTGCCGCTACCAATCGTAATCAATTTGCCCGGATTAAATTTATAGCCCTGCCAATTCTTATCGCCGTCGATGATGGTGTCGGCAAAAATAAGCGTATTCGCCGATAATGAAAACATCGAGGCGTTGCCGGTATCTTCGTTTTTTCCATAGGTGTGCGAGCCGGCGAAATCTGTTTTGTCCCGCGACGCGCTCGGACAATAAAAAATAGCGTTTTTCCAAACCGTCGCCTCGCCGTCGATGAAACCGGCACCGAGGTCTTTGCCGCGGCTGGTCGTGCCGCCGAGCAACTGTCGCGACCAATAAACATCGTCTTTTAGCGCCGGCGTTCCCCGACCGCCGTTCGCCGCCGCGCGTTCCATTTCGGCGCGGACAATATGTTTCAGATTATTCTTGCAAGCCACGCTTCGCGCCACGCCCAACGCCGCCATTAACGGCGACGACAA
>JAISJR010000065.1 GCA_031261425.1 Planctomycetota bacterium | reverse complement strand
TAGTGATAATTAGACCGGCATTGCGTCCCTAACGGGACGCGACTTTATGGCGGCGGCGTTTCTACCGACAGATTGCCCCTAACGGGGCAAACAGCCGATTAGTTCGATATTCGGATAGGGTCTAAATCCGATTGGCGTCTCGCAACGCGCAAAAATTAGAACACGTCCCCGATACCATAATAGAAGATGTCTTGGCTAAAATATCCGTGTTGTTCACACCGGAGTAGTTTTACCGATGACGTAGAGATGGCTTTGACAACCGGATTTTGCCGGATTTTTGGAGGTTACCGTGAATGAATTACCCCCCCCCCCCCGTAAGACGCCGACCGCTGTTAAGTATTTGCGTTCCGACGTGGAATCGCGCGGCAATTCTTGACCAAAGCATTGCGTCGTTGGTCGCGCAAAAGGAATTCCATTCGCCGGAGGTGGAATTAGTGATTTCCGATAATGCTTCGACGGACCATACCGCGGCAGTGGCGCAAAAATACGCGGAATATAAAAATATCCACTACCATCGAAATGAAAAAAATAACTTGGCGCGAAATTTTGTGACGGTTATGTCGGCGGCGCACGGTCTATACCGTAAATTATCCAATGATTATCTTATTTACAACGCCGGGAGTATAGAATACTTGCTACGTGTGGTTAAGGAAAATATGGACGAAAAACCGGTGTTGCTGTTTTTTAACGGAAACGCCGATATTGACAAACAACAAAAACGAATTATTAACGATTTTAATGAATTTGTTAGAGTAACAAATTATTTTATCAGTTGGATGGGCGTTTTCGGTATTTGGGACAATGAACTTGGCGCTGTCGTAAATATGTATGACAGCAGTGTTTATCGAGAATTTATCGAAAAATACGACGAAATCAAAGATGCGCTTTTGCGACAAGAATGGGATAAGGCGATAATACCGCCTACACTGAAGCCGGCGCTACGGAACTGTTATGAACATTCGGCAGTTATACTACAATTATATGCCAAGAAATCCGTAGGAGTAATTGATAACAAATTTTTGGTCGGAAGTGTGCATGTAGAGAGAACTTATAACTATGCGTCAAATTATTGGCAAGTGTTTTTCATTGACATGATGAATTTATTTCATCCGTTAGTTGAACAACGCCTTTTATCGGACGAAACGTTTGCTTACGTAAAAAGAAAATTGCTGTTCGGTCATATTTTATCTTATACAACCAACTGTTACGTTGGCGGATTAACGGGAGTGGGACCAATAAATCCTGATGAAATGATGCGATATATTAAGCAAGCATATGGCAATGAAAAATACTACTATCTTTTCCGTTTTAAGTTGCCAATAAGTATTTTTTTGCGCAAGCATAAACAAATGATTAAGCCCATCATTGAGATACCGGTCAAACTATTGTGCTGTTTAATACCGGTCAGGAGATATCGAAAGCAAATAAGAAGTCATCTCTTTGCAATAGTTGATAAGGTGAAAAAATTTATTTCTTATTAGGGGATAACATACAGTTATTTTGAATTATCGGTTCACCTATCACAACTGATTGGCGAAGGAACAAACAATGAAAGGTATAATTCTTGCCGGCGGTAGCGGCACGCGCCTCTATCCGATGACCAAGGCGATGAGCAAGCAGATGTTGCCGGTCTATGACAAGCCGATGATTTATTATCCGCTTTCGACGCTGATGTTGTTCGGCATCAAGGACATCCTTGTCATTTCGACGCCGGACGACACGCCGGTAATCGCGAAACTTCTCGGCGACGGCTCGCAATTCGGCATCAATCTGCAATATCAAGTCCAGCCCTCGCCGGACGGCTTGGCGCAGGCGTTCATTTTGGGCGAGGAATTTATCGCGGGCGAGCCGTGCGCGCTGATACTCGGCGACAATATCTTTCACATCAACAACATCGCCGGAATGCGGGACGCCATCGTTAAAAACGCGAACCGCGCGACCATTTTCGCGCACCGTGTCTCCGACCCGCAACGTTTCGGCGTGATTGAGTTCGACCGCGACTACCAAGTGATTTCGCTGGCGGAAAAGCCCGAACATCCGCGCTCCAACTACGCCTCCATCGGGCTGTATTTTTATCCGGCGGACGTGGCGGCGAAGGCGAAAACCGTCAAGCCGTCCGCCCGCGGCGAATTGGAAATCACCGACCTGTCGAACCTTTATTTGTCCGAGGGGCGGCTGGCGGCAATTCCGTTGGGGCGCGGCAACACGTGGATTGACGCCGGCACGCCGGACAGTTTGATGGATGCGTCGCAATTCGTGCAAATTACCGAAAAACGGCAGGCGATAAAAATCGCTTGTTTGGAGGAAATCGCGCTCCGCCGCGGCTTTATCGGCGTCGAACAGGTCAGGGACTTGACCGCCAAAATTAAAAACGGCGACTACCGCGATTATCTCGACAAGGTCTTGGACGAATACGGGGAATAACGCCGCCTATTCTTATTTTTTTTCTCACGAACAGGTCGGAAAAATGCTCTTTACCCAGACCGCAATCGCCGGCGTTTTCATCCTCGAACCGCGGGTTTTTCCCGACAATCGCGGCTACTTTTTTGAGTCCTACAACCGCGCGGAATGGGCGAAAAACGGCTTGCATTACGATTTTGTGCAGGACAACCAGTCGCGCTCCGCCTACGGCGCCATTCGCGGCTTACACTTCCAGCGCGGCGAACACGCGCAGGCGAAATTGGCGCGCGTAATCGACGGCAAAGTCCTTGATGTCGCCGTCGATTTGCGCCCCGCGTCGCCGACGTTCGGTAAGCATTTGGCGGTCGAACTGTCGGCGGAAAATCATCGCCAACTTTTAATTCCGCGCGGTTTCGCGCACGGGTTTTCCGTCCTGTCCGCCGCCGCGATTTTCATCTACAAATGCGATAATTTTTACTGCCAAGAAGCCGAGGGCGGTTTGCTTTACAACGACCCCGCGCTCGGCATTGATTGGCAAATTCCGCCCGACCGCGCCATTCTCTCGGACAAGGACTTGCGCAATCCGCCGTTAAAGGAGTGGGAAAAATGTGGCTAATCACCGGCGCGAACGGTCAATTGGGGCGTTGTCTGCGCGCCGCGCTCGGCGCCGCGCCCGCAATCTACGCCGACCGCGATGAATTGGACGTTACGGACGAAGCCGCCGTCGCCGAATTTTTCGCCCAAAACAAAATCGACGGCGTCATCAACTGCGCCGCCTACACGAACGTTGACGGCGCCGAGGACGAACCGGAACTCGCGGCGGCGTTGAACGCGGTCGCCGCCAGACGGTTGGCGAAATACGGGCGGCGGATTATCCATCTTTCGACCGACTATGTTTTCGCCGGCAAGGCGCATTTTCCCTACGACGAAAACGGCTCGCCCGCGCCGCTTTCGGTTTACGGCAAAACCAAACTTGACGGCGAGCGGGCGGTGTTGGCGAACGCCGAGACCGCCGTGGTCATTCGGACGGCGTGGCTCTATTCCGAATACGGGAAAAATTTCGTCCAAACGATGCGCCGTCTCGGCGCTGAGCGCGGCGACGTGAACGTGATTTTTGACCAAATCGGCACGCCGACCTACGCCGGCGACCTTGCCGCCGCCATCGTCAAAATTCTGCCGCAAATAAAAAACGGCGCGCGCGAAATTTATCATTTCACGAACGAGGGCGTATGCAGTTGGTTTGACTTTGCGACTAAGATTATGGAACTCTCCCGCCTGCCCGCGAAAGTTCGCCCGATTGAAACGAAGGACTACCCGCGCCGCGCCGCGCGTCCGCCTTATTCCGTGCTGAACAAGGCGAAAATTAAGCGCGATTTCGGCTTGGAAATTTCGCATTGGGAGGCGAGTTTGCGCCGGTGCCTTGAAAAAATAATTAAGAATTAAGAATTAAAAATTAAAAATTAAAAATGGCGGAGTTTGATTTTCAAATTCGCTTCGCGCAATCTTGATAACTACTCCACGATTTTTAATTTTTAATTTGTAATTTTTAATTGATTAAATGTGCCGACGTCGCCATTTCTTCCTCAAACAGATCGGAAACAACGCCAATGAAATCCATTCTCATCACCGGCGGCGCGGGCTTTATCGGCTCGAATTTCGTGCCGTATTTCGCCGCGAAATACCCGGACTATTTTTTAGTGAATCTCGACTTGCTGACCTACGCGGGCGATTTGGCGAATTTGCGCGAAATGGCGGGCGTCAAAAATTATGCGTTTGTCAAAGGCGACATCGGCGACGCCGCGCTGGTGTCGGCGCTGTTTGCCCGATACGACTTCGACGGCGTGATTCATTTTGCGGCGGAGTCCCACGTCGATAATTCGATTGCCAATCCGCGGGCGTTTGTCGAGACCAACGTGCTTGGCGCGTTCACGCTCCTTGACGCCGCGCGCGCGCATTGGCGCGGCGAGAAACGCCGCTTTCACCATATTTCCACCGACGAGGTCTATGGCTCGCTCGGCGCGACCGGCTTGTTCACCGAAGCCACGCCCTACGCGCCGAACAGCCCCTATTCGGCGAGCAAGGCGGCAAGCGATATGCTGGCGCGCGCCTTTCATCACACCTACGGCATCGACGCGACCATCAGCAATTGCAGTAACAACTACGGTCCGAAACAACACGCGGAAAAATTGATTCCGACGATTATCCGCAAGGCGTTGTCCGGCGAAAACATTCCGCTTTACGGCGACGGGAAAAACGTCCGCGACTGGCTCTACGTCCTCGACCACTGTCGGGCGATTGACTTGATTTTCCACCGCGGCGCCGCGGGCGAAACTTACAACATCGGCGGGAAAAACGAGCGGACCAACCTCGAAATCGTCGCCGCGATTTGCGCCGTTTTGGACGAACGCCGACCCCGCGCCGTCTCGTATAAAGAGCAAATAACTTTTGTCGCCGACCGTCCGGGGCATGACCGCCGCTACGCCATCGACGCGACCAAGTTGGCGACGCGCCTCGGCTGGCAGGCGCAAGAATCCTTTGACACCGGCATCGTGAAAACTGTGGAATGGTATTTGGCGGCGAGCGGCGGGGAATGCTCTATTCAATTGCCACGCCCTTCAGGGCGTGGTTAGCGCCTCTCTAAAAAATGGGCTTTAGCCCAAACCAATGGTTTGGCTAAAGCCAATAGAATTAGACCACATTTTTTATTTTGGGCTAAAGCCCTTTTTCTTTTTTGACCGCCGACCACGCCTTAAAAGGCGTGGCAATTGAATAGAGCCACTTAATATGGAACCACTTAAATAAAATCGCCGGCGTTTAGCAATGACTCTTACATTGTTAATTGTCAATTTTTAATTGTTAATTGTTAATTACTTTCCCCCCGTAACTAGCGCCGCCAATTGTTTGACGAGCGATTCCTGCGTTTGCATTTGGGCGGCGAGTTCCTCCGAGGACGCCGCCAATTCTTCGGTGCCCGCGGCGTCGCGGTCGGTGATTTGTTGAAGCGTCGCGATTTCCTTTGAAACGATTTCCGTCTGCTCCGCCTGCTCCTCCACCGTGGCGACAATTTTGCCAATCAGTCCGGCGGCGACGGTCGAGCCGTCTTCGATTTCCTTGAAACTCGCGCTCAACTGACCGGCGATTTCCGCGCCGTTACGCACCCGATTGACCGTCTCGCCAATCAACGAAGTCGTGTTCCGCGCCGCTTCCGCCGAGCGTCCGGCGAGGTTGCGGACTTCTTCCGCCACCACCGCGAATCCTTTGCCCGCGTCGCCCGCCCGCGCCGCTTCGACCGCCGCGTTCAACGCGAGCAAGTTGGTCTGAAACGCGATTTGTTCAATCGTCTTGATAATCTGCCCGATTTTTTCCGACGACTCGTTAATTCCGTTCATCGCCTCCTGCATTTTGCCGACCGCGTCCGCGCCCGCCGCAATCGCCTGCGTGTTTTTACCGGTCGTTTCGCTGGTGGCTTTGGCGTTTTCCGCGCTGGCTTTCGCGCTGTCCGTCATCCGGCGCAAAGCGTCTTCGCTTTTGTGGAAAGACGCCGCCTGTTCGACGGCGGATTCCGCCTGCGTCGTCGCGCTGTCGGCGATTTGCGAAGTCGCCCGTTGCGCGTCCGCGGCGCTCGCGTGGAGCGAGGTGGTAATTTTCGTGATGGCGCGCGCGATATAACCGGACAAAAACAACGCCAACCACACGCCGACCACCAGCGCGCCGCCGCCGGCGATAACGGCGCTATCAAGCATCACCGTCGCGTTGCGTTCGGTTTCGGCGGCGGACGCGGCGGCGTTCGCCACCGCGTCGGCGGACAATTCCCCGCCGAGCCGGAGCATTTCCCGATACGCCGACGCGCGCTCGGCGGCTAACGCCAAAATCCGGTTGCCCACCTGCTCGTCTTCCACAATCAATTGCAACCACGGGTCGAGCGTGGCGATAAGTCCGTCGGCTTTTTGTTGCCAGTCGGGCAACGACGTGGTGGCGCGGGTTTTACGGAATTCTTCGAGCAGGGCGCCGATGTCTTCTTTCACCGCGGCGTAAAGTTGCGCGCGTTCGGTCGGATTGTCGGAGCCGTCCGCGAGGGCGGCGTCGCACCGCGCGCCGGTGACCATGCGCGTCTGCCGCAGACCGGTTACGTAACGGTCGAAACGGCGGGCTAACGCGGGTTGATTGGCGGTCTCGGTTTCTTTCGCCGCGAGCGCGCGATAACCGGCGTAATAATCGGCGAGCGTTTTTTCGACCGCGCTTCCCGCTTCGCGTTGCTTGGCGTTCTGCACCAAAAATTTATCCGCGTTCTCGCGAATGGCGACGGAGAGTTCGCGATATTTTTTCAACTGCGCGGTCAGTCGCGGGAGGAAGGCGACGAGTTTCGGCAAGTCGTCGGGGCGCGCGGCGGCGAGTTGCGTCAACGACGCGAGCGCCGCGTCGGCTTGGTCCAACGCCGCGACGCCGGCTTGGTATATCTGCGGGTCGAACGTGTATTGATAGGCGCGGAAATTGTAACCGGCGTTGAACACCGCCGCGCGTAAATCGGAAGCGTAATTGGCTTGCGGGAGGTCGGCGGCGGCAAGCGCTTGCGCGCGTTCGGCTTGCTTGGCGCCTAAAACGACGACGGTCGCCGAGAGCGCCACGGTTACGGCAATCACCACCAAAAAACCGAGAATAATTTTCAGACGTAGAGACATAGGAAAATCCTTTCTATTTAGACGGTGGGTAAGTGAGTTTAATTACAAATTAAAAATTGCGAATGGCGAAGGTTAGTGCGCCTTCCAAATTACGGAGATGTTTTGCTAAATTATCCCGACCGTGCGCCCCGCAAGGGGCGGAGCGTAACAGCCCAGCGCAACGCGCTGGGTAAAAACGTTGCCAATAAATACGCGCCCTGCAAGGGCAGTGCCGGAAATTTCCATTGCTCTTACAGAGCGCCGATATGTTTCCGGCAACGTCCCAGCCCGCCGGAAAATCAAAAAGCCGATTTTCCTTTGGGCTGGGCTGTTACGCTCTGCCGCTTCGCGGCGACTGTCGGAGATTATCAGACAGGTCTATTCGTAATTCGTAATTTTTAATTCGTAATTATTTTATTTGGTCATCAAAAAAAACGGTCGAATGTCGCATTGTATAGTAATCCCCCCCCCCCCCCGTAAAGAGGCAAGAAATTTATCGCGGCGGCAAATAATTTTCGATTTGGTTGGCGACGATGACGCCGTAATTCGCCGCGCTTCGCGCCTTGCAATCGGCGGCAGTAAATTGCCCACTGTTTCCCGCCGTTAAAACGGCGGGCTATTGAAGTCCGCCGCGCTTCGCGCATTTCAAATCGGCGGCAATAAATTGCCGCCGAAAACTGCCCACTGCTCACTGTCCTCTGCTCATTCGCGCTACCGCACATTCTCGTATTCCCGACCGGCGACGGCGGCGCGGCGGTGGCGGCGCAAGTCCCGATGATTTTTCCGCCACGCGAGCATCTGTCCGACGATGCCGGTTTTCTCAAAGCGGCGAATTGACGTTACCGCTTTGACGCGCCCGATAAACACGTATTCCGCGCCGAGCGCGCGGGCGCGCATTATTAAATCGCTACTGGTGCCTTGCGGCAAATTTTCGTCGAAGCGGCATTGTTCCCACACGGCGCGGTGCATCACCATGACGCCGCCCGGCGCGTGCACTTTTTGGCGGCGCGTGAACCAGTTGGCAACGGCAAAACAAACGCGCACGACCGGTCCGCCGCGGTCCGGCGCGCCCGCCATCGTGCCGATGACGCGCTCTTTGCCGGCGAGCGCGCGCGCGATTTCCACGAGCGCCGTCGGCGGCAAGCGCGTGTCGGCGTCGATAAAAACCAAAATCTCGCCGCGACTGTTCGCCGCGCCGAAATTTTTTCCCCACGACATCCCCGCCTTTTCGCTTTCGACGACGCGGACGCGCGGATTTTGCGCGGCGAAAGCGCGCGCCAACGCCGGCGTGTCGTCGTCACAACCGTTGCACGCGACGACAATTTCATAATCCAACGTTTGGTTCGCTAGCGCCTGCAAGGTCGGCAATAACGTCTTGGCTTCGTTGTGCGCGGGGACAATCAGGGAGAACATTTTTTGGCTCCTGTAAAATACGTCATTTTTTCACTCACGGTGGCGTGCGTTCAATTAAAAATTACAAATTAAAAATTAAAAATTGTGGAGTAATTATCAAAAATACGTTTCGCGAATTTGAAAATCAAACTCCGAAATTTTTAATTTCTAATTTTTAATTTTTAATTCGTAATTGAACGTCAATTCGACCATACGCGCCGCGTCCATTGACTCAATAACGAAATTCAATCAAATAGCGCCCTTGATATTTTCGAGGGTCGGAAATGCCGCTCGGTCGCGTTAAATGGTTCAGTCCGTCGAAGGGATACGGATTTATCACCGCAGATGACGGCGGCGATATTTTTCTGCACTTTACCGGATTGGCGGCGGGGCAGGAGCGGCGCCTCTTCCCCGACGACCGCGTCGAATACGAACTCGCCGACGGCGAAAAAGGCAAAAAAGCCGTCGAATTGCGGTGCATCGAACGCGCGCCGCGACCGGAAAACGAGTCCGAGTAAAGTGCAATAAAAGAGCAATTAAAAATTACAAATTAAAAATTAAAAATGGCGGAGTTTTTATTTTCAAATCCGCAAGCGTTCGCGAAGCGAATCTTTGACCGTCAAACTCCTCTTCAATTTTTAATTTTTAATTTGTAATTTTTAATTATTTTAGAGGTTACCGAACAACTCTATTTTAAGAAGAAGGAGTCCGCCTGTGCTTTCCACTTACGAATCGCTCTCGAACATTCCGCACGACGCGCTCGCCGAAAAAGTCGGCGGCAAATTTCGTCTGACGCGGCTGATTTCGCAACGTCTTCAAGACATTCACCACGGCGCGCCGTTGCTCGTTGACCGTCAGCCCGAAGAGGCGTTGCTCGCGGCGGTCTGTCGTGAAATTCAGAAAGATTTAATCAAATTGGAAGTGCATTCGACCGAGGACATTGACCTGCACGACGCCGGCGGCGAAACCGATTATTTGGGCATTGGCGGCGGCAGTGAGGAAGAATAAAAATTTATTTTTTCTGACGGCGGCTCAGTCCGCCGTTTTTTTATGGTTGCAAGGGATACGATTATGGCAAACTATCGGCGGGTAATGTTGAAATTGTCGGGCGAAGCGTTGGGCGGAGAAAAGGGCGTCGGATTGGACCAGCAAGCCATTCGCCGCATCGCGGACGAAGTCGCGGAGACGGCGAAGGCGGGCGTCGAGGTCGCGGTCGTCATCGGCGGCGGGAATTTCTTACGTGGCAATCAAATCACCTCGCTCGGTATCGAGCGCGGCACCGGCGACTATATGGGGATGATGGCGACGGTCATCAACGCGCTGGCGTTGCAGAGCGTGATTGAAAATATCGGGATGCCGACGCGGGTGTTGTCGGCGTTGCAGTCGCCGATGGTCGCCGAGGCGTATATCCGCCGCCGCGCGATTCGGCATTTGGAAAAAGGGCGGGTGGTGATTTTGGCGGGCGGCACCGGCAATCCGTATTTTACGACGGACACGGCGGCGGCGTTGCGCGCGGTGGAACTCGGTTGCGAAGTCCTGCTCAAAGCCACGAAGGTTGACGGCATTTACACCGCCGACCCGCTGAAAGACCCGACCGCGCAAAAATACGACGCGCTGACCTACGACGACTGCCTCGCGCAACATTTGCAAGTGATGGACGCGACGGCGTTCACGATGTGCCGCGAAAACAATCTGGCGATTGCCGTGTATTCGCTGAAACAAGCCGGCGCGACCCTGCGCCTCATCAACGGCGAAGCGTTAGGGACAAAGGTCGTCGCGGCGAGTTCTTAATTAACAATTAAAAATTAACAATTAACAATTGTGGAGTTTGATTGATAAAATCGCTCCGCGAATATAGAAATAAATTTTAACCGTTTTCTAATTGTTAATTTTTAATTGTGAATTGTGAATTAAAAACGTCGCCGTCAGTCGGCAATAAACTCCGGTCTATTCAAACGTCGCGTGAGGCGCCTACTCCGTAGGAAATCCTTCGACCGCGGCGTTGAAACTGTATTCCGCCGTCGGGAACGCGCCGGCGGCGGTTTCTTGGTGAAATTCGTTGAGCGCGGCGACCATTTCGGCGCGTAAATCGCGGTATTTTTTCACAAATTTCGGCTGGAAATCGCCGAACATTCCCAGCATATCTTGCAACACCAACACTTGGCAATCGACGAACACGCCCGCGCCGATGCCCAGCACCGGAATGGTCAATTCGCGCGTAATCGCCTTGGCGACGCCGCTCGGCACACATTCCACGACAAGCGCGAACGCGCCCGCCGCTTCGACGGCTTGCGCGGCTCGCACTAATTTTTGCGCGCTCGCCGGCGAGCCGCCTTGCACTTTATAGCCGCCGAGTTGACTCGCCGTTTGCGGCGTCAAACCGAGGTGCGCGACGACCGGAATACCGGCGCGAACGACGGCGCTAATCGTTTCGGTAAATTCGCCGCCTTCCAATTTGACGGCGTCGGCGCCGGCTTTCATCATCAGCGTCGCGTTGCGAATCGCGTCGGCGACATCGGCGTTATACGACCCGAACGGCAGGTCGCCGACGATAAAGGTCTGCGGCGCGCCTTTCGCCGTCGGGCGCAAATGCGCCAACATTTCGTCCATCGTTACCGGCACGGTGCTACCGTAACCGAGCATTACCGTGCCGAGCGAATCGCCGACGATAATTACGTCGGTGTCGCTGTCGTTGACGATGCTCGCGGTCGTGTAATCGTAGGCGGTCAGCGAAGTGAATTTGCGCCCTTCGGCTTTGTATTTGGCGAAGTCCGGCACGGTCATTTTCTTTTTCATAGATGCCGCCTCCTTTGTTAAAACAAACGCCACGACGCGCTAACGGCTACGTCGTGGCGCGCGATTATTCAATTTATCAAACAATTACTCTTCCAACGGTTCTTCGGTCGGTTCCGCTTCGTCGCCGCTCGGCAGACCGTTGTTCATCAGCGCCCAATTCGCGTCGTGGCGGCGGCGATTTCTCTCAAAAACGTCGCGGCACTCTTTGCACCGCAACACGTAGGGCAACAGGCGCAGGCGGGTCGGCGAAATCGGACCGCTACACATAATGCACACGCCGTAAGTTCCGCCGTCAATTTTTTCCAACGCGGCGTTGATGAGTTGCAATTGTTCGTCTTTCGTCGCCGCGATTTCCATCGACACGTCTTCGTCGCAAGCGTCCGACGCCTGGTCAATCACGTCGGCGGCGACCTCGGTTTTGGCTTGCGCTTCTTCCAACCGTTCGCGCAGATTGGCGATGCTCGTTTCGCGCATCGTCAACAGACGCTTGCGGACTTCTTCCAATTCTTTTTTGGTGAATTTTTGTTTTTTCTGGTCAACCGTTACCGGCGCCGGTTTTTCCGGCGCGTGGACGCGGGCGAGCAGACCGGGCGCCAAGCGCAAACCCGGCAAGGTCGGGCGCGAAATTACCGGACCGAGCACCGGCGGCGGCGTTTTGGCTTTGCGCTCGCGCCGCGGCTTGCCCTCTTCGATTTCTTCCGCCGGCGCCGGTTCCAATTCCGGGTTATAGGTGATGGTCGCGGTGGTGATGCGCTCTTCATAAGCGTCGTCAACGTCGTCTTTCGGCTCCGGCGTTTTCGGCGCGACCTCGTCGTCGGCAAACACGGGCTTTTTCACCGGCTTCGGTTTCGCCGGCGCGACCTTAACCGACGCGGTTTTCGCCGGCTTTTTGGACGGCGCGGCTTTAACCGGCGGCGCGGCTTTCTTTTTTTTATCTTTGTTGGTTGCCATATTTTTACTCCTCTGCCGAATGACCTGTTTTTAAGTTGATAAGTATTGGACAATAATACTACCGATGACGCCGGTCAACACGCCGATAAAAAAGTTGTTGATGATTAAACGAAATAACGACTGTTTTTGCGCCCAGTCAAATTTACTCCGGTCGCCGGTAAATTTATGCTCGAATTCATCGATTAGATTGGAAACTTCATACCATTTACTAAAAGCGGCGTCGGCGTCGCCTTGCGCTTCGGATAGTCGCGCCGCTTTGCCGGCGGCGATAATTTCGTTGCGCCGCGCCAATAACGCCGGTAAAAATTTGCCGCTGTCAATTAATTGTAAGCCGCGTTTGCGACGCAAACACTCGTAGTCGCAGTTATGCCATTTCAATTTCAACTTAAAAGCGTCTAACGCGCCGCGTTTCAGGTGAGAATAGGCTTTTTCGGCGCATTTATTTTCCGGTTCGCCGTCAACGTGGAAACGCCGCAAATGGTCAAAGGCGGCGTGAATTTCCAATAATAATTCCAACGGCAAAAGATTATTGCGGGCTTCAATGTCCGCGTAAATAACTTTTACCTGACGGTCGTAAAAAGCAAAAACTTCGCTTTCGGTGAAGTCCATAAATCACCCGGCTTTGAGGATGGCGTCGATGTCGCGATTTAGTTCTTCGCGAGAAATAAAGTCGCGCAACACACTGCCGCGACCGATAAGCGGATATGCCGAAGCAAACCCGAGCGGGCGACAATTGCGCGCTTCGATGTGCCGCCGTAATTTACCCGGACTCATTCGCCGAATCTCCGCCACCGTCAAACCAGTGGCTTCTTCCGCGCTACGCTCAACTACGCTGAAATCCATGGTATAGTCCTTTCGTGTAATTATCCGTGATTTAATAGTTCGCCAACAACCGGCGGACTAATTTTTCTTCGACGGCAAAAATATAGTCGTTGCCGGTGAGCGTCGCGGCGTAGAAAAAATTCTTGCCGTCGCCCGCGTCGATTTCGGGACCGACCGTTAAGGTCAATTCTTTTTCGGCGTCGCCAATTTTCGGCGAAAACGAAAGCGTAATTTTTAACATCGGACGGTCAAGACCGTATTTAGTCATTTCATTATCGGTATTCGGCGCGAGATACCCCAAACATTGCAATTGCGCGAGCGACCGCGCGAGCGTCAGCAACTCCCAATGATGCTCTTCCGGCAAATTTTTTTCGACGGGCAACGTCCGCTGATACCGCGCCGTGCCGACGCGCCGGAAAACGTCCACCGCGCCGCGGTCGAGCGGGCGCTCAATGCGGATTTGCGTAATTTCGTCCGCCGGAAAATTGGTGATGAGCCGTTGCCGATACGCTAAAAACGGCTGGCACAGCGTCATTCCGGCGAGCGGATGCAAAACCAAAATTTGCGCCCGTCCGGCGACCTGCGCGAGAAATTGCGGCGCGGTCGCCGTTTCGGTCGGCGGCGCGGTCTTGATTTCCGCGAGCATCGCGCCGCCCGCGTCGTAAAATTGTAGCGTTACGGTCGGCGAGGGCAGAGGCGTTGTCGCCGGCAATACTTCCGCCAACGGCAGACGCGCCGCCAACGCCAACAGATTTTCGACGGCGGCGGTATCGACCGGAAAGTCGTCGGTAGCCGACTGCAAGCCGGTAGCCGACTGCAAGCCGGTGGCGAGCCACAAGTCGCCATGTTTCGTTATGGCGATTTTCCGTTGGTCGGCGGCGGTCAGCCGGATTTCGCCGACGGCGCGACCGTTCAGTAAATCCAACTGTCGTCGCCGCAACATTTCGCCCAATAGCGGATTGGTCAATTCGTCCAATAGAGAATCTTCGACGACGTAAATTTCGGGGCGGTCGCGGCGTTTGGCGAAAACTTTTTTGTCGTGAGGACCGCCGTTCGCCGCGCGGTAAAAATCGACGGTTTGCTCGTCGTCGCCGGTTTGCAAACTTAACGTCGCGACGGCGGCGGCGTCCGGCATTTCTTCGGCGAAATCGGCGGCACGGAGCAGATAACAATTTTGGAGCAACGCGCTGACGTTTTGATTTTCGGCGGGAAAATGAAACGGTTTCATAATGACCCAGCCGTCGAGCGTCCGCCGCAATTCGAGGTCGCGGTCGCCGCCGCTGACGACGACGCGCTCCGGCTCGCGCGCGTGAACGGAAAATAAATCTTTGGCGCGGAATTGCGCCGGCGGACGGCTGAAAACCCGCGCCCACGCCGCCGGCATCGCGAGCGGCGTTTCAACGTCGTTGGCGGCGAGAAAATAGCGCGTTTCGCCGTCGGTCTTGCCGAGGTAAATACTGCGGCTTTGGCGACCGGCGTAATAGACGATTTGCGGCAGGTCAACGAGGTCGTCCAAACCGGCGGCGGCGAGGTCGATTTTCGCGGGCGCTTGTTCGGCGCGCGCGGCGAAACTCAATAATTCGTCGAGCGTTTCGCGGTCAACCGTGCCGAGCAAAATTCCGGCTTGCGGAGCGCGAAAGCGCCACGCCGACGATTGCCGCTCAAATTTGGCGACGGTGTCGTCGCCGGCAAAAATGACGATGCCGTCGATGTCGTCGAGCGGCAAGTCAATGACCTTGCCGGGCGGCGTGTAGGCGACGCGACGCAAATGCCAACCCGTGCCGGCGCTCACGACCGTTAGCGCCAACGCGACCGCGACGAGAATGGTGGAGATTTTTTGCAAGTTGCCTCGATGATGAAACCGTAGCGAAGTGAAAGGCGGCGGCGTTTCCAAATTACCAATTAAAAATTAGAAATTAAAAATTTTGGTGTTAATTATCAAAAATTGCGCGAAGCGGTTTTGACCATCAAACTCCGCCATTTTTAATTTCTAATTTTTAATTTTTAATTGGTTTTGGTCAGCCGCGCCAATAAATCGTCATCGACCGCCGCGTGAATTTCTTGGACCACCGGTTTTGCCGCCGCTGGCTTCGCCGCTTCGGCGGCGATTGGCGGAATTACCGGCGGAAGGGGCGGCGGAGTGACCGGCGCGGCGACGGTCGTTAAATTTTGCAACACGACGTTCGCCTTGACGGTCGCCGTAATTTCCGGCGCGGCGGTCGCGGCGGCGGTCAAGAAAGTTAAATCGGCGCTGTCGTTGCGCGCGCCGCTCGTCGCGGTTTTCAATTTCTCCGCGTCGCGCACCACTTTCATAAACAGCGATTCGAGCCGTTCCCGCGCCGGCGCGATGTCGGCGGAAAGATGATTTTCGGCGATGAGGCGGCGCATTTGCTCAATGACCGGCTGCGGAAATTCGCCGCTAATCGTCGTGCGTTTTTGGTCGCTCAACAATTCGTTCACCGTGCCGGAGGCGCGGACTTTGCCGCCGTAAAGAATGGCTACGCGGTCGCAAACGTCCTCGACATCGTCCAATAAATGGCTCGACAGCAACACGGTTTTGCCTTTGGCTTTCAATTCAAGAATGATGTTTTTGACTTCGCGGATGCCGAGCGGGTCCAAGCCCGAAGTCGGCTCGTCCAAAATGACGAGTTCCGGGTCGTTGATGAGCGCCTGCGCCAAGCCGACGCGCCGTTGCATCCCTTTGGAAAATTCGCCGAGCGGGCGCGAGCGGTTCTGCCGCAAGCCGGTTAAATCCAGCAATTGTTCGACGCGATGCCGCCGCTCGCGGCGCGGTAGGCGAAACAATCGCCCGTAAAAATCCAGCGTTTCTTCGGCGGTGAGAAACCGGTAAAGGTTCGTTTCCTCCGGCAAATAACTGAGGCGTTGCTTGACGTAGAGGTCGTCGGGGCGGCGTCCGAAAAGAGAGATTTCGCCGGCGGTGGGATAGAGCATTCCCAACAACAATTTGATGGTGGTGCTTTTGCCGCTACCGTTCGGACCGAGCAAGCCGAAAATTTCGCCGCGCTCGACGGACAGATTGAGGTCGGTCAGGGCGCGGGCGCGAATCTGCCAGACAAACAGCGGGTGTTTGAAATGCTTGGTCAAGGCGTGGGTTTGAATCAGCGGCGGCATAGGCGATTAAGAATTAAAAATTACGAAACCATATTTGTCATTCTAATTAAGTGTAAATAGAACTTGTGCGGGCGCAAACGCCGATTTTATTTCTACGGTCGGCGGCGATTTTATCAATTTCGCGCCCGCAATGTCCGATAACGTAGGAAACGAAAACGGCAAATTGAAAATTACGAATTACGGATTGGGGCGCGCGCCGCGAATTTCGCTAATCAAGAGGCGTAATCGGTAATGCGTAATTGTTTTTATGGGAGGGCGAACAATGTCTTGGGGAAAATTTTTATTGACGGCGGCGATGGCGGGCGCGTTGATGACCGGCGCGGCGGCAAATGAACATTCGCAGAATGAACATTCGCAGAATGGACATTCGTTCTGGGTGGACGACGGGGCGTCTTATCGCGCGTTGGAAAACGGCATCGAACGCGCGCGCGCGACGTTGGACGACGCCCGCGTCCGCTACTTCGGCGAATTGCAAAATCGCGCCGATTTTTATTGCGCCGTTCGCCTCGGCGGCGGCGACAAGGTCGAACAAGTATTCGTCAAAGTGTCGGCGTGGGACGACCGGATTCGCGGCGTCATCGCCAGTCCGGTCGAATACGCGGACTATCAACGCGGACAAACCATCAGTTTCGACGCGGCGGACGTGATGGATTGGGCGATTAAATTCCCGAATGGCAAAATCGAAGGAAATTACGTCGGCAGGGCGTTGCAACGCGCGGCGGGACTCTGATATTTAACGGGCGTTGTGCGTATATTAGAAGGAAAGAAAATGTCGTTATCGCTACTGATTTTAGCGGCGGGAATGGGCAGTCGTTTCGGCGGGCTGAAGCAAATTATGCCGGTCGGCAAAAACGGCGAAATCATTATGGACTATTCCATTTACGACGCGCGCCAAGCCGGTTTTTCGCGGGTGGCGTTAGTCGTTCGCCGCGAGCACGAAGCGTCGTTCCGCGAAATTTTTGACGACCGCTACGCGGACGCCGTGCGGATTGATTATGTTTTTCAGGACTTAAACGACTTGCCGGGTTCGCATCAATTGCCCGCCGGACGCGCGAAACCGTGGGGCACCGGACACGCGGTTTGGGCGGCGCGCGAACTGATTAGCGAGCCGTTCGCGATGATTAACGCCGACGATTTTTACGGCGCGGAAAGTTTTCGCGTCATCGCCGATTTCTTGCGCGCGCGGCACGCCAATCACCAAACGCTACGGTTCTGTCTCGCCGGCTACGAACTCGCGAAAACGCTGTCGGAACACGGTTCGGTCAGTCGCGGCGTGTGCGAAACCGACGCGCAAAGCGAACTGACGCGCATCCGCGAACTGACGAAAATCCGCCGTGCATACGGGCAAATTTTCAACGAGGGGCAGGGTTCGCGCTTGCCGGTCGCCGACCACGCGGAATACTTGCGCGGCGACGAAAAAGTGTCGATGAATTGCTTCGGCTTCACGCCGGAGATATTCCAGCCGCTCGGCGAATTGCTCGGCGAATTTCTGAAAACCAACGGCGCGTCGGCGTCGAGCGAGTTTTATATGCCGGTGGCGCTCGACACGTTAATGAGCCGCCGCCAAGCGACGGTGCAGGTCTTGCCGACGACGGCGCAATGGTTCGGTATGACTTACAAAGAAGACCATTCCGCCGTCGCCGCGGGCATCGCGCAACTCGGTTATCCGAAAATTATCAAGGGACGGTGAAGAGCAATTAAAAATTACAAATTAAAAATTAAAAATGATGGATTGATTATCAAAATGGCGCTTGCGAAACGGCGCTTGCGAATTTGAGAATCAAACTCCACAATTTTTAATTTTTAATTTGTAATTTTTAATTGAGGATTTGCCGCGCAACTCCAAATATAAAATTACGCCAAGAATGCAACGCTATCAACTCATTGATAAAATTTTCGCTGACGCGCTGGCGCAAATGCGCGGCGCGGCGGATATTTCCACAGAGGAGGAATCTATGCCCGCGCCGACTAAAAAAGCCGAACCCGCGAAGGATACGCCGGACGACCTCGACGCTTTGCTCGCCGACATCACTTCGGCGGCGCCCGCCGACGCGCCGGAGGGTTTTGACGATTCGTTGCTCGACGACATTCTGGCGCCCGACCACGCGGTCGAAGGCGGCGAAAACGGCGAAGGGGTCGGCGGCGAAAGCGAAATTGACGACTCGACGCTGTCCGCCGTTATCGACTCGGCGCTGTCGATTGAAGACGTGGCGGAGGACGCGCCGGCGGCGGAAAAAAGCGCGGCGACGGAAGATGCGGAGTTGTCTGCGGCGATAGAAGCGGCACCCGCCGCGACCGCCGAAGAAATTCCCGCCGAAGAAGCGGGGACAAACGAAGAGGTGCCGGTCGCGAGTTCGCCGGAAGAAGATTTATTAGCCGAAGACGCCGCCGAAGAAGTGGGGGGCGAAGAAGTGCCGGTCGCGAGTTCGCCGGAGGAAGATTTATTAGCCGAAGACGCCGCCGAAGAAGCGGGGGCAAACGAAGAAGTGCCGGTCGCAAGTTCGCCGGAAGAAGATTTATTAGCCGAAGAAAACGAGCCGGCAAGCGAGATTGCGGAGGAAGCGGCGGCGGTCGGCGAAGACGCGCCATCCTTGCCGGAAGCGAACGAAGACGCGCTCGGCGAAGAGGCGATAGACGAAGACGGCGTTACGGAATTTAATGAAATTGACGCCGCGGCGGAACTGCCGGACGAAGACGTCACGGCGACGCTACGCGAATTGGGGTTAAGCGTTGACGGCGAGTTATTGCACAACCGGTTCTCGTCGGAAAAAGAAAAACTGCTCAAACACTTGCTCGACCGCTTTGAACAAATCGCGCGGCGTAAACTGTATGATTTGCCGAACGAGCAAGTCCGACTGATTCGGAGCGTCAACCTGCGCGTCGATATTGAATTGAAATTCGGCGAATTCACGGCGTCCGGCGACGACGACAGCATTTTCCAATTGGATTTTTAGCAGGTCGGAAGTCGCTTAACTTCAATTTTGGACGCGCTACTACGCCGGCAAGAAATTATTTCCGTAAAGACGAGAGTATTTTCGCCGTCCACGCGCCTTTCACCGCGTCAATTTATGCCTATCGTCGCCGACCTCATCGACCTGCTGAACGAGATAGCCCCGCCGGAATTGGCGTTGCCGGACGATAGAAACGGCTTGTCCGCCGGTTCGCCGCGCCAGCCGGTTAAACACCTCGTCTTGGCGCTCGACGCGACGGCGGAGGTGCTGAACGCCGCGCCCGCCGGCGCGCTCGTCATCACTCATCACCCGCGTTTTTATCAGCCCATAAGAAATTTGACCGCCGATAATTTTTACACGCCGCTCGCCGCGCTCGCGTTAAAAAAAAATTTGGCGTTGTTCAACGCGCACACCAACCTTGACATCGCGCCGGACGGCGTGAACGACCATCTCGCGGAAATTATCGGCTTGACCGCGCCGCAAATCGTGTCCGTAACCCACCGATGCCCGACCTACAAACTGACCGTGTTCGCGCCGACCGCCGCGGCGGAAAAAGTGAGCGCCGCCATTGGCGCGGCGGGCGCCGGGCAAATGGGCGAATATCGCGACTGCTGTTATCGCGTCGCCGGACGCGGGCAATTTCGCCCGTCGGCGAACGCCAACCCGTTCATCGGCAAGCGCGGCGAACTGACGAGCGTGGACGAAATCCGCCTTGAAACCGTCGTCAAACATTTCGACCGTCCGCGCGTCGAAGCCGCGTTGCGGCGGGCGCACCCTTACGAAGAACCGGCGTTCGATTTTATCGCGCTCGACCGGACGGAAAATTTCGGCTTGGGGCGCGTCGGGACGCTCCGCGTCGAGACGCTCAACACGCCGGTCAAATTTTCCGCGCTCGTCAAACACGTGCAAAAAACGCTGGGCAGTGTCGGGCTGTTGTTCGACGGCGACGCCGACCGGCGCGTCGCGACGGCGGCGGTGTGGAGCGGGAGCGGCGTGGCGGCGGACGCGCTGACGGGCGTGGACGCGGTGATTGCCGGTGAAATTGATTATCATCGCGCCGAAATTTTACGGCAGAAAAATGTATGTCTAATCGCCGCCGGACACGCGGCGAGCGAGTGGCATATTCTTGAAGTGTTGCGAAAAAAAATCGCGGCGGCGATGCCGACGGTGAAAATCACGGTGGCGGAAATGCCGCGGGAATTGCGGGGCAATATAGGAATTAAGAATTGGAAGCGGCGACCAGAATCGAACTGGTGATGATGGTTTTGCAAACCATTGCCTTACCGCTTGGCTACGCCGCCCCGCGTTTTTGAATTGACTACGTGAGATAATAGGCGCGACCGGGCGCTTGGCAAGCGTTGCCGACCGCGCCCCCTATCCCACCACCGCGCTTTGCGGGTCTTTCGCGAGCGACGACAACACCCGCGCCCCGCCGGCGGCAACCAGCACGTCGTCTTCAATACGGATGCCGCCGACGCCGGCGAGATAAATTCCGGGCTCGACCGTTACCACGCAATTTTCCGGCAACGGCTCGCGCGCGCGCGCCGACAAACGCGGCTCTTCGTGAATTTCCAAGCCGATGCCGTGTCCCAAACCGTGCGTAAAAAATTTATCCAATTCTCTTTCCCGCAAAATTTTTCGCGCCGCGCGGTGCGCCGTCGCGCCGCTTTTACCGGCGCGAATTGCCGCGATGCCGGCGGCTTGCGCGGCTAACACCGCGGCGTAGCGCGTCCGCCACGCTTTCGACATCTGCCGCAAAAACAGCGTGCGCGTCAAGTCGGAAACATAGCCCTCGACGACCGCGCCGAAATCGACGACCAACGGCTCGCCGACTTGCCAAACGCGGCGACTCGGCGCGGCGTGCGGCAACGCGGCGTGGGCGCCGGAGGCGATAATCGTCGGAAAAGAAGTCGAGGTCGCGCCGGCGCGGGTCAATAAAAATTCGAGTTCGGCTTTGATGTCGAGTTCCGTCATCCGCCCGCGCAATTTCGGCAATAAGCGGCGAAACGCCGTTTCCGCCGCGGCAATCGCCGCTTGCATCGCGGCAATTTCGCCGTCGTCTTTGGCTTGCCGCAACGCATAAAAGCGGCGCGGCAACGGCGTCAACTTGATTTTCGCTTCGCGCAACCCGTCGGCTTGTTTCAGCGTCAAATTCGCCGGCGCGACGGCGACCGTTTTAATTTTATGCCGTTGAAAAATTTTGACGGCGGCGGGCGCGAGACCGTTTTTATGCATCACCGTGGTCGCGGCGGCGAGCGACGCCTCGGCTTCAAATCGGCGGTCGGTGATGAGATATTTTTTATCGCCGACCGTCGCCAGCGCCGCGTCGTCGCCGGTGAAACCGGTCAAATAACGAATCGTCGCGCGGTCGGTAAAAAACGCGGCGGCGTTCGCCGGCAACAGGTCGCGGCATTTTTGCCAACGGTAGGCGGTCATATTGGTTTTCATTGGTTAGCCCTCGCCCCAAAAAACAATTAAAAATTACAAATTAAAAATTAAAAATGATGGAGTTTGATTTTCAAATTCGCTTCGCGCAGTTTTGATAATCAATCCGAAATTTTTAATTTTTAATTTGTAATTTTTAATTGTTCTCCCCCGCCGCCAACATTTCTCGCGCTTGCTCGCGAGTGGTGGCGGTGGCGGCGGCGCCGTTAATCATTTGCGCGATTTCTTCGACGCGCGCCTCGCCGGTCATTTCTTCGACGCGCGTCATCGTTTGCCCGCGTTCGCTTTCTTTGACGACGCGCAGATGGCGGCGCGCGTAGGCGGCGATTTGCGGCAGATGCGTGATGACAATGACCTGCCGGCTCTTGGCTAACTCCCGCAATTTTTTGCCCAACACGTCGCCCAACCGTCCGCCGACGCCGCTGTCGATTTCGTCGAAAAACAACGTTTCCGCCGTCTGTGTTTCCGCCAGCGCCGTTTTGATTGCCAGCATCGTCCGCGCCGCCTCGCCGCCGGACGCCGTTTGCGCCAGCGCCCGCGCCGGTTCGCCGATATTCGGCGCAATCATAAACGCCACGGCGTCCAAACCGCTCGCCGACACCGTCGCCATTCGCGCCGTCGGTTCGCCTTCGATTTCGGCAAACGGACGCGCCGCCACCGAAAATTTCGCCTGCGGCATTTCCAACGCGCGCAATTCCCGATTGACTTTCGCCGCCAATTTTTCTCCGGCGGCGATGCGGCGGCGGCGGATTTCCTGCCCGCGCGTCAACAATTCGCGCCACAAACGGTCAAATTCCTGCCGCGCCGCGGCGGCGTCAAATTCGTCGTCGGCAAGTTCCCGCTCGCGGCGCTGCCATTCGCTTTCGACCGCCGGCAACGCGGCGACATTCGGGCAGTCGAGCGCGCGGAGCAACGTTTTCAATTCTTCGTCGCGGGCGATGAGCGCGTCAAGGTCGGCGGCTTCGGACAATTCGATATTTTGCAATTGCCGCGTCGCCGCGTTGAGCGCGTCCTGCGCGGTCGTCAGCGACTCTTTGGCGGCGGCGAGGTCGGCGCTGTGCGCGGCGGCGGCGGACAGTTGGCGGATTAAACCGGCGATTTGCGCGGCGACGGAATTTTCATTGTCGCTCAACGCGGCGACGCCGGTCGCGGCGGCGGCGGCGATTTGTTCGCGATGCGTCAGCGCGGCGATGCGTTCGGCAAGCAGGCAATCGTCCGGCTGAAAATTGAACGCGGCGATTTTATCGAGCCAATAACGGACGCGCTCGCGCTCGCGTTGCCGTTCCATTTTGTCTTGGTCGCCGGCGGCAATTCTTTTCGCTAGCGCCGCCGCCGGTTGAAAAATTTCCCGATACGAAGACAAGTCGATTTTGCCGAAACGGTCGAGCAATTCGCGCTGATAATTTTCGGCGTAGAGGCGCGTGTGTTCGTTTTGCGCCGCGAGGTCCAACAATCGGTCGGCGATTTCGCGGGCGACGGCGACGCTGACGGGCGCGCCGCCGAGCAACATTCGCGCCGCCGCGCCGGAGCGCAAATGTCGCTCAAACAGCAAGGTTTCGTCTTCGATTTCGACGCCGAGCGCGTTTAACCGTTCGATGATTGACGACGGCGCGGAAAAGACCGCTTTGACGACGGCGCGGTCGCAACCGGAGCGAATCAACGCGGCGTCGGCGCGGGCGCCGAGCGCGAGCGCCAAGGCGTCGGCGAGCAAACTTTTGCCCGCGCCGGTCTCGCCGGAAATCACGTTTAGTCCCGCGCCGAACGGCAACGTCCCGCGCGAGAAGATCACGAAGTTTTGCAGGTAGAGTTCTTCTAACATTTGATTTTCAGTGGGCAGTGAAAGGAGAGATTAGAGTTGAGAGAGTGGAGTTGAGAGAGTGGAGTTGAGAGAGTGGAGTTGAGAGAGTGGAGTTGAGAGAGTGGAGTTTTATTTTTAAGACGCGCGAAGCGCATCCGATGCTCAACTCTCAACTCTAAAATCTTAACTCTTCACCGCCCACTGCTCACTTCCCGCTCTTGCTTTGTTCGATTTCGACTTGTTTGACTTTGCGCTCGTCGGCGGCGAGGACTTTGATTTTCAGATTTTCGTAAGTGAGCGTTTCGCCGGTTTGCGGAATGTAGCCCAGCACATACGAGACGAAGCCGCCGATGGTGTCGTAGTCCTGATTTTCGGGAATCTCAGCGCGGTCGAGCGCGTCGTTGACATCGCTGACGTGGACGTGTCCTTCGGCGACGACGTGTCCGGTCGCGAGCGTTTTCACCGTGTAATTTTTTTCGGCGGAGTCGTATTCGTCGCGGATGTTGCCGACGATTTCCTCCAATAAATCCTCAATCGTGACCAAGCCCGCCGTGCCGCCGTATTCGTCCAACACAATCGCCATCTGCGTTTGACTGCGGCGCATCAGTGACAGCATTTCGGTGATGTTTTTCGTTTCCGGCACGAACAGCGGCTTGTGCAATAATTCGCGCAACGCGGGCGTCTCTTTGCCCCAATAATTCAGAATGTCGCGAATGTAAAAAATGCCGACGATGTTGTCGCGGGATTCTTCATACACCGGAATCCGCGAAAACCGGTATTGTTGCGCCTGCGCAATCGCGTCCGCCAGCGACAAACTCACGTCGAGCATTTCGACTTCGGTGCGCGGCGTCAGCACGTCGGCGACGTTGGCGTGTTCAAAATGAAACACCCGCTCAATCATTTTGCGCTGGTCGTTGTTGACCACGCCGGCGATTTCGCCGTCGCTGACGGCGGCGATGACTTCGCTGGTCAGGTCTTCCGGCTTTTTTTGCAAGTCGTAACCGGCGCCGCGCGCCATCAGCCGATAGAGGGCAAAGACCGGCACCGTCAGCCAACTGAACAAGACGGTCATCAACCAAATCGGCGCGGCGAGGGCAATCACCAAGCGCTCGGCAAGCACGTCGCCGACGATTTCCGCCAAACCGCGCAAACAGGCGATAAACAACACGGCGACGCCGGCGACCCAGAGAACGTTGCCGTCGTCGCGGGAATGGCAAAAGTGGCAAAAGAAATCCACCACGAACGCCGTCAACAACGCGCCGCTGATAAACGTCGAGGAGAAACGGGTGTGTTGCAAGCGGTCGAGGATGCGGTCGAGAAAACGCCCGCGCCGGCGACCGCGTTTGGCGAGCGTTTCTTCCAAACGCGAGACGCGCATATATTGCAACGCGGTTTCGCAGGCGGCGGACAAAGCGCCGAGAAGGGCGAGCAGAAACAAGATGATGACCGGAAAATAGCCGTCGGGGTCGTCCATTTTTTTTCGGGTATGCCTCCGCGAGAAATAAAATTTAGCGTTAATTTGTAGCCAAACGGCGGCGGTTATCAATGAACTACCCGTTTGGCGCGGATATTCCCAACGGGGAAAGGCGGGATAAGATTGAGGGGCGAAGAATAATTACGCATAAAAATTACGAATTACGAAACCGTAGCGAAGCGAAAGTTAGTGTGCTTTCCCAATGGCGGAGTTTGATTCTCACAATGGCGGTCGCTCTATTCAATTGCCACGCCCTTTAGGGCGTGGTGAGCGTGGCAAAAAAAAAATTTCCGACAGTCGCCCCGCCGGGGCGGTGCGTCCCAGCCCAGCCCAAAGGAAAATCGTCTCTTTGATTTTCCGGCGGGTTGGGACGTTGCCGGAAAAACGGCGGCGCTCTGTAAGAGCAGTGGAATTTTTTGCACTGCCCTTGCAGGGCGCGTATTTGTTAGGAAACGGTTTTTCCCAGCGCGTTGCGCTGGGCTGGGACGCTCTGCCGCTTCGCGGCGACTGTCGGAATAATTTATGAGCGGCGCGTGTCCTTCGTGCCGCCGTGAGAAAAAATAATTTATAAAACCGGTCTATCGGACAAATGTAGGAGCAATTATGCGCGAACTTTCAATCGTGATTCCGACTTACAACGAGAGCGACAACGTCGCGCCGTTGTTGGAGAAATTGACGGCGGCGCTCAGCGGCGTTGATTGGGAAGTAATTTTCGTTGACGACAATTCGCCGGATAAAACTTGGCAACGGGTCGCCGACCTCGCCGCCACCGACGCGCGGGTGAAAATTTTGCGGCGCGTCGGGCGCAAAGGTCTTTCGACGGCGTGCATCGAAGGCGCGATGATGGCGAGCGCGCCGGTTATTGCGGTGATGGACGCCGATATGCAACACGACGAGCGCGTCCTGCCGGCGATGTTCAAAAAAATCACCGACGAAAATTGCGAAATCGTGGTCGGCACGCGCTACGCCGCCGGCGGGAGCGTCGGCGAATGGAACGCCGCGCGGACGTTGATGAGCAAAACCGCGACCAAATTAGGCGCGGTGTTACTCGGCAAAAACACGGTCTCCGACCCGATGAGCGGCTTTTTTATGTTGCGAAGCGCGCTGTTCGCCGAAACGGTCGAGCGGCTCTCCGGCGAGGGCTTCAAAATTTTATTAGACCTCTTAACCAGCGCCCGCCGCCCGCTGGCGATTGGCGAGGTCGCCTACACGTTTCGCTTGCGCGAACACGGCGAAAGCAAATTATCGCTCGGCGTGTTGTGCGATTTCGGCTTGTTATTGGCGGATAAAACGGTCGGTAAATATGTGCCGGCGCGATTTTTGCTGTTTGTCGCGGTGGGCTTGCTCGGCGTCGGCGTTCATCTCGGTTGCCTCGCGGCGCTGTATTCGACCGGCTTCGTCTTCGCGCAAAGCGCGGCGACGCTCGCGGCGATGGTGGTGAATTTCTTTCTCAACAACGCTTTCACCTACGCCGACCGGTCGCTTAAAAATCTCCGGCGCGGCTTGGCGCTGTTTATTTTGATTTGCGGACTCGGCGCGTTGCCGAATATCGTGCTTGCCGGTTATCTGTATGAAGTGTCGCACCTTTATTGGCTACTCGCCGGCGCGCTCGGAATGTTGGTCAGCGCCGTGTGGAATTACGCCGTGTCGCAACATTTTATTTGGCGGCGGCGCAACTAAATCAATTAAAAATTACAAATTAAAAATTAAAAATTTTGGAG
The DNA here is from genome assembly GCA_031261425.1 of Planctomycetota bacterium. Lineage (GTDB taxonomy): Bacteria > Planctomycetota > SZUA-567 > SZUA-567 > SZUA-567 > MS499-59. The sequence continues at coordinate 27,607 of JAISJR010000065.1, read as the reverse complement.
TAACTATCAAAATTGCGCGAAGCGAATTTGAAAATCAAACTCCACCATTTTTAATTTTTAATTTGTAATTTTTAATTGTTTGTTAATTGCTCTCTCGCAGTATCCGCAAAATTTCGGCGAGCGCGTCGCACTCCAATTGGCGCACCCGTTCGCGGGTGTGGGCGCGTCCGGGCATTTTTTCGGCGACTTCCGCCAACGTTAAATTTTTCCGTCCGTCCAAACCGAGGCGTAGGCGCAACACCAACGCCGAGCGCTCGTTCAAACATTCAAGCAAAATGCGGAATTTGCGCTCGTCGGCGGGACCGAGACGGTCAACGCCGCTTTCGCCGCCGGACATCATTCTGGCGAGCGGTTCGTTTTGCCCGTCCGCGCGCGGCTGCCAGTCGATGCTTTCTTCGCTCGACGTGCCGCGCAGAGCGGCGAGCGCGTCGAGGGTCGGGAGGATTTTGTCGGCGGGCAAATCGAGGCGGGCGGCGATTTCGTCGGTCGTCGGCTCGCGTTCCAATTCGCGCGTCAAGTCGCGGCGGGCGCGCCGCCACGCGGCGGTGGTGCGAAACATTTCGTGCGACACGTGAATACGCCGCCGCCGCTCTTTGATTGCCTGCCCGACGCTTTGCGTAATCCAGCGCGTCGCGTAAGTGGCGAAGCGCGTGTTTTTGCCGAGCCGGAAACGGTCAACCGCTTTGATTAAGCCGTAGTTGCCCTCGTAAATCAATTCCAAAAACGACAAATCGTGCGTGGGAAATTTTTTCGCCAACGACACCACCAAACGCAGATTGCGCAGAATTAATAACTCGCGCGCCGCGGCGTCGCCGCGCGCCATTTTTTCGACGACGGCGACTTCTTCCGCTTCGCTCAACGGCGGCAAATCCGCGAGCGTGTTCATATATTCGTGCAAGTCGTCGTCGTCGCGCATACCGCCCTCCGTGGATTTTCACTTCGCCGCCGGTGCGAGCGTTTGGCGGCGTTCGGCGCAATCGGCAAGATGCCAATTGATGTAATCTTGGCAGGGGAGACCGGCGATTTCCGCTTGTTGCTGAAAATACGCCAAGGTGTCGGCGTCAATTTTCAGCGTTATTTGCCGATGCAATCTTTTCGCGTAAGGATTGCCGATGGCGCGGGAAAAATCGTATTCCGTTTTCATCGTCGGTTTTCCTCAACTGATAAAAATTCTTAATCGCCCTGCTTGATAATCTCCGACAGCCGCGCTGAAAGCGCGAAACATATTAGCCCAGGGTAAACGGCGACGCTCTATCAGCCGCGCCACCCTGGGTAAAGACGGCGCGAAGCGCCAACCGAAATTGGACGGTTCGCCGCGTTTTGGCGAACCGCTCTCGCCGCCGGAGGCGGCGTTTGCCGCCTAACGGCGGGACTGTCGGATGGTTTTATCAATCAACCGCTACCCAGGGTGGCGCGACGATAGAGCGTGTCGCTTACCCTGGGCTAATATATTTCGCCCTTGCAGGGCGATTAGCGGAATAATTTATCAAAATCACCACTCCGTCAATCGGCGATACCGCCGCCGATTGCCAGCGGATAGTCCACCCCAGCCCTCCATAGAGGGGAATTAACCATTTTTAATTTGTAATTTTTAATTGCTTACTGCACCGCCTGAATCGGTCCGCGGGCTTCGCCGCGCACGAATTGCCGTATCATCAATTCTTTTTCGCTCATTCCGTCGGCGTCGGGGCGGGCGCTGATTTCGCGGAAATAGTCCGGCGTGCCGGCGGCGGCGATGACGCCGGCGTTCAGCATAATAATCCGGTCGCCGGTCTTGAACGCGACCTGCATATCGTGCGTGATGACGATGCTGGTCAGATTTTTATGCGCCAGATGTTGCCGCGTCGCGACAATCAAATCCGCCACCGCGTCGCTCATAATCGGGTCTAAACCCGTCGTCGGCTCGTCATACAACATTATTTCCGGCTCTTGCGCCAACGCCCGCGCCAGCGCGACGCGCTTCCGCTGACCGCCCGACACCATCGACGGCATTTTGTCCGGCATATCGGGAAACCGCGCCTTGCCCAAACCGACCTGATACAATTTTTCCTCGACGATGCGCGTCAACTCGTCGCGGTTTTTCACGCCGCGCAACTGCGCCGGAAACGCGATATTTTGCGCAATCGTCATACTGTCGAACAACGCGCCGTTCTGAAACAGCATCGCGAAATGCGAGCGCAACTCGGTCAGGTCGTCTTCGTCCATCGCCGCGATGTCGCGCCCTTGAAAGCGACATTCGCCGGTCGTCGGCGCGAGCAGTCCGAGAAACAGGCGCAGGGTTACGCTTTTGCCGACGCCGGACTGCCCGATGATGACCAACGTTTCGCCGCGTTGGACGGTCAGCGTCAACCCGCGCAACACGGTTACGGCGCCGAAAGATTTATGCACCTCGTCCAAAGTTATCAGCGCGTCCGGCATTGTTTTTTTCCTTTGGGGTTATTGGCGCCGCGGAACGATTAACAATTAAAAATGGCGGAGGTTATTAAATTTTTCGCGAAACTAAAAAAGTCCGGGTGGCGCCAACCGGACTTTTTCACCGCGTGGTTTCATAACCTTCTTGCGACAGGGCGGTAAGAATCTCGTGTTTATGTTCGTGCCCGAAGGTTTCGAGGGTCAGTACCAGTTCTGTTCCTTTGGCGCTGTTGCGGTTAATATCAACAAACTGATTATGTTGCATTTCCACAATGTTGCCGCGTTCTTTGGCAATAATTCCCGATAGGCGATGCAATTCGCCCGGACGGTCGGGCAGACGAACGCTAAAGGTGAAAATCCGCCCCCGATTCCGCAAGCCGTGCTGGACCAGCGATGAAATCGAAATCACGTCCATATTGCCGCCGCTCAACAGCGCCACCACGTTTTTGTCCTTGAAGTTGAGATATTTCAACGCCGCCACCGCGAGCAAACCGGCGTTTTCGACAATCATTTTATGACTCTCCATCATATCAAGAAACACATCGACCAGTTTTTTGTCTTCAATGGTGATGATGTCGTCAAGATATTTTTGAATAAACGGAAAAACGATGTCGCCCGGCGTCCGCACCGCCACGCCGTCGGCAATGGTCTCAACCTTTTGCAACGAGGTTACCTTACCGGCTTTCACGGAAACCCGCATACTGTCCGCGCCGGCCGGCTCGACGCCAATCACGCTGACCTCCGGTTTGAGTATTTTCGCCAGCGTCGCCAAACCCGCCGCCAACCCGCCGCCGCCAATCGGCACCAGAATCACATCGGTTTGCGGCAATGATTTCAGAATCTCAAAGGCAAGCGTTCCCTGACCGGCGGCGATGTCTAAATCGTTAAAAGGATGAACGAATTCGTAGCCGTTTTTTTCGGCAAGTTGAACGGCGTGCGCGTAAGCGTCATCGTAAAGATTTCCGTGCAACACCACGTTCACGCCGTATGCCTTGGTGTTATTGACTTTTACCAGCGGCGTCGTTTCCGGCATCACGATAGTGGCTTTTGCCCCGAAATGTTGCGCGGCGTATCCAACTCCTTGCGCGTGGTTGCCGGCGGACGCGGTGATTAGTCCCCGGCTGCGTTGGGCTTCGGAGAGAAGCGAAACTTTATACAACGCGCCCCGAATTTTATACGCGCCGGTCAACTGCATATTTTCCGGTTTGAACCATACTTGGTTGCCGGTCTGTTGCGAAAAATGTTTGCTGAAAACCAGACCGGTTTCGAGAATCACCGCCTTGATGACCCGCGCGGCTTGCTGAAATTTTTCCAGAGTCAGAGACATAATTACCAATAATGTTGAGTAGGATTGAAACGGTAAATACCGGCGGTAAATTCTAATTCACCCCGCCTAACCGGCAATACTTTTTACGGGGGAAGAGCGTTTGATTTTCAACAGCGGCAAGCCGCAAAAGTTGTATTTGGTTTTCGCGCCGTCGGCGGATTGCGTAACTGAAAAAATTCCCCGCCACCACGAACGAAGCGTTTTATAGCCGTAAATTTCGTTATGCAATTTTCTGCCGGCGGCGATTTCGGCGGCGGAAAAATGTTTTTGGCGCACTCGGCGCTTTTCCGCTCGCATCTCGCGGTCATTCGCGGCGGCGGCGGAAGCGCCGTTCGTCCGAAAGACCGTTATCCCCAAATCAATATGGGCGAACGAACAACCGTTTGCCGCGAAAGCCACCCATTTTTCCCAATCGGCGACGAGGCGATAACTTTCGTCGTAAAGACCGTGGCGCGTAAATAATTCCCGCCGGATAAAAACGTTCTGATGATTGAGCCACCCTTTGACAAAATAAATTTTAGAAATAAGTGGGGGCGTAATTCCGTTTTCGACTTTATCGGCAGTCCGAAACGACGGGTTGCCGTAAATAATATCGGCGCCGCCGAGCGCGCCGGTCGCCAAGACCGCCGTCAACACGGCGTCGCTCGCCAAATAATCGCCGCCGTTGAGAAACAGCAGATATTCGCCGGTCGCGGCGCGAATCCCCTTGTTCATCGCATTGTAAATACCGGCGTCCGGTTCCGAAATCAGCCGCGTAATGCGCGAGCGATATTTTTCCAACACGTCCAACGTGCCGTCGGTCGAAGCGCCGTCAACGACAATCCATTCAAAATCCTGAAAAGTTTGCTTGACCACGCTCGCGCAGGTGTCGTCGATTTCGGCGGCGATATTGCGGCAAACGGTGATGACGGCGAGGGGCGGGGGAGGCATAAAAAACGATTAAGGATTTAAGAGGATTAAGGGGTTTAAGAGGATTAAGGGGTTTAAGAGGATTAAGGGGTTTAAGAGGATTAAGGGGTTTAAGAGGATTAAGGGGTTTAAGAGGATTAAGGGGTTTAAGAGGATTAAGAAACGCAAAAAAGGAATTTCAACTCTAAACTCTCAACTCTTAACTCTGCTCTCTCAACTCTGCCCTTCAAAGAAGGCGTCCAATTCCGTCAGCACCGCGTCCATTTCCGTCATAAATATCCCGAGGTGCGCGGCGATAAATTCTTTTTTGCCTTCCCGTCCGGCGTTTTCCAACGCCGCCGCCCGTTCCGACAAAACCGGCGCGCCAATCGACGCGGCGGCGCTTTGCAAGGCGTGCATTTGGAGCGTGAAATTTTTATAGTCGCCCGCGCGGTGGTGGAGTTTAAGCGCCTCGACGCTCGGTCGCGTGTCCTGCCGGTAAAAATCGAGCGCCAATAAATACGCCTCGCGCTCGCCGCCGACCCGCGCCAGCCCCAACACGGCGTCAATGCCCTTGACCGCCGGCAAGCGCCGTTCGGACAACATAATGACTCCGCCGTCGTCGCGCCGCTCGCCGCTACGCGACGAGTCGCCGCGCGCCGCGGCGTTTTTTTCCGGCGGCACTTCGCTTTGCAGTTGTTTTTCCGGTTTTATCCATTTGGACAAAATGACGTGCAGTTTCTCCATTTCAATCGGCTTGGAGAGAAAATCGCTCATTCCGTTGCTCAAAAACATTTCCCGCATCCCCGAAACGGCGTCGGCGGTCAGCGCGATAATCGGCAGATTTTCCCAGACGCCGCCGAGCGCCCGAATCCGTTTGGTGGCTTCGATGCCGTCAACGCCCGGCATCATATGGTCCATAAACACCAAGTCGTAGGGCGTTTCCTCGACCTTGCGCACCGCGTCCCCGCCCGACATACAGGTGTCGATTTGCATTTTGTAGGGCGCCATTAAACCGGACGCGACGATGATGTTGGAACTGATGTCGTCCACGATAAGAACCCGCGCGGCGGGCGCGGTGAAACGGGTGACGCCGGCGTCGGAAAAATTATGACGATGTTTTTCTTCGCGTCCGTTCAGGATGTTGGCGATGGCGACCAAATGCGCCGGTATCACGAGCGAGGGGATTTTGGCATCCGCGGGCGGCTCGCCGAAATTCGCGAGCAACACCGGCGTTACGTTCGGGTAATTGGCGAGTTCCGGTCGCACTTCCTCGAAGAGGGCGGTCGGGACAAACACGAACGCCGGCGGTTTCCAGCGCAAGGCGTGGAGGAAATCCGCCATCGTAACCGCCGCCGTGCTTTCCACGCCCAATTTACTCAACATATAAACCATCGGTTCCACATACACCCGCCGTCTTTCATACAACAGCACGCTTTTTACGGCGGGATTTTCCACCGTGGCGAGAGGACTGTGGTCTTTGATGGTTTGCGGCACGGTCAGCGTGAAAGTGCTTCCCTGTCCGAAAACGCTCTCGACCGTCAGCGTGCCGCCCATCAGCCGCGTGAGATTTTGCGCGATGCTCAACCCCAAGCCGCTACCGTCGATGTTGTAGTCGAGTTTGCTGAAATCCTGAAACAGTTTGTTCATATCCTCCGGCTTGATGCCGACGCCGGTGTCGGCGACGGTAACCGCCAGCAGAAATTGTCCGTCCGCGCGCATTTTGCCTTCGGCGCCCAATAAAATATGCCCGTGGTGCGTGTATTTCGCCGCGTTGCTGAGCAGGTTGAGCAATATCTGCCGCAAGCGCGTCATATCGCCGGTCATCGTGGCGGGCAGGGCGCTATCGACCCGAATCACGAAACGGAGCGATTTTTCCGCGATGCGCATCCGCACGATGTTAATCACGTCGTTCAGCAGGACGGAGAATTGATAGTCCACCGGCACAATCTCCATTTTGCCGGCTTCGATTTTGGAGAAGTCCAAAATGTCGTTGATGATGGCGAGTAAATTGGAACCGGCTTGTTTGATACTGCCGATGTATTCCGACAGCGCCGGATTGTTCGCCTCCCGCAACGCCAGTTCGCTGATGCCGATGATGACGTTCATCGGGGTGCGGATTTCGTGGCTCATTTGGGCGAGGAAAGTCGATTTGGCTTCGTTCACCGCCTGCGCTCTGGCGGCTTGCTCTTCGAGTTGCGCGGTGCGGATTTTGACGAGATGGTCAAGTTGCGTTCTCTCGCTCCCCAACAAGCCGGCGGCGCGGCGGAGTTTCAGCCACAGCAGGATAATCAGCGCGATAAAGACCACATCGGCGACGAGGTTAAGCGTCGCCGAACGCGACAGCAACAGCAAAATCCCGACCAGCGCGCCGCCGCCGAGAAAAAGCAATAATTTGTTGTTTTCGATTTTCATCGTCATCCCTCAAACAAAAAAACGTCTAACCGACATTAGTTTTTTGCCGTTTAACGCGAGCGCGGGCAATGGCTTGCAGACCTTCGTCAACGTCTTTTTGAAAATCAGCGCGGGCTTCCGCCGCGGTCATTTTTTTCCACCGTTTAACCATTTCCCGGCGTATTTGATGAATTTCCTCGATAATTACGTCAGCCATCGGTTAATCCTCCCCTAAAAAAATAGTCGGCGACAGAATTTTGATATTTTTTAACAGTTCACGGCTATTGACCGCCTCCACCGCTCGCATTGCCCGTAACTTCACAATATGCTTAAAGTTCCACGATAAAATAATGTCGCAATCCGCCAAAGACGCCACGGCGATATGCAAGGCGTCAACCTGACAGCGCGGCGGCAATCCGCCATTGGCAATGTAATCGCCGGCAAGTTTTTTGGCGTCAAGATTATCTTTCGCCGTGATTAACGTATAGGCGATTTGCTTTAATTCGGCAAACATCTTGCTTTTCTTGTCGTCATTAGGGCATCGGTTGATTTCGGCAATTACCACATCGGAAATTATCACGTCGTATTTTTCCTCTTTGATTTCATGCCATAGCCGCCACGTGTCGCGCATTTTTTCCGGCGTGTCCGGCGCGTAGAGATAGTTAATCAGCGAGGTTTCAAGATATATTCGATATTTTCTCATTTTTACCGCAGATGCCTTTCGTCATAATTTTAAGGAATTACTTTTATTTTCGCGCTTTATCGAACAACTCTATCCACGCGCTCGAAAACCTCACTCCACGGCGTAGTCGGCGTAATCTAAATTAACTCCCCCCCCCGCAATTGCTCTTTGGCGATTGCCTTTTTAATCGCCGCGATGGCGGCTTCGGCGGCGGCGACGAAAGCGGCGTTGTTTTCGGCGACGAAATTAAAGTTGCCGGCTTTGGCGGCAAGTTCCAACTGTTTCGCCTGTTCGCCGAGCGCCGTCAGACCGGCGCTGTTGCTACTGCCTTTAATGCCGTGCGTGTAGGTCGCGTAATCGACCGCCGCTTCGGGCTTCGGGTCGCGGATTTCCGCCAACATTCGCGTCGTGTCCGTGACGAACGCCTGCAACACGTAACCATAGACCTCCCACGTGCCGCCGCAATTCGCCAAGCCGATTTCCACATTCAAACCCGGCAGATTGCGCACCGCGTCCTGCCAGCCGCCGTCGCCGGGCGCGTTGCGCGGCGCCACCGACACGGCGGGCGCGGCGGGCGGCGTGTCCGCGACGGCGGCGGCGGCGGCGTCCGTTTCTTTGGCGCGGTCGCGCACCCAGCGGTTGAGCGCCACGTCGAGGAGCGTGATGTCGATGGGTTTGGAAATGAAGTCGTTGAAGCCGTTGGCGAGGAACATTCGCGCCATGCCGGACACGGCGTTGGCGGTGAGCGCGATAATCGGAATGTTTTTCGCGTAAGGCGTGCCGATGGCGCGGATAAGGTGGGTGGCTTCGACGCCGTCCATTTCCGGCATCATATGGTCCATCATAATCGCGTCGTATTTCACCGCCGCTTCGCGGATGGCTTCCACCGCTCTTTTACCGCTGGTCAAACAATCGACCTGCAATTTGTAGCGTTTCAGCAAGCCCTGCGCCACGACTAAGTTGGTCGTTACGTCGTCCACGACCAACACGCGGGCGTAGGACAGGTCGGCGCGGGCGGCGTTTTGATTGCGGTCGCGCTTGTGGCGCAGGTATTCAAAACGCGAAAGTTTTTTCGCCGTGTCCGCGCCGATGGTTTGGTCGTTGACGAAATTCTGCCGCACGCGCACGGTGAAGACGCTACCGAAACCGTATTCGCTCTCGACGGTCAGCGAGCCGTCCATCATTTCCGCCATTTTTTTGGCGATTGCCAGCCCCAAGCCGGTGCCTTGAATGGCGCGGTTGTTTTTGGTGTCCACCTGACTGTAATTGCTGAAAATCTTCTGCAAATTTTCGGGACGGATGCCGATGCCGGTGTCGCGTATCGAAGAAATCATCCAGATATGGTTGCCCGCGCGCTCGGCGCGGATGCTCCAATCGACCGACCCTTTGTTGGTGTATTTGAAAGCGTTGGAGAGCAAGTTATTGAGAATTTGTTTAATCCGCAAATCGTCGCCGAACAGCGTGCTGGGCAAAGTTTCGTCGATATGCAGGCGAAATTCGACTTCTTTCGAGCCGGTATAGGCGCTAATCAGCGCCAGCGTGTCGTTGATGAGCGACGGCACGTTGTATTCGACCGGAATGAGTTCCATTTTGCCGGATTCGACTTTCGACAAGTCCAAAATGTTGTTGACGATGCTGAGTAGCGTTACGCCGGCGGCGTAGATTTTGTTGATGTCGTCGTTTTCCGAGGGGGGCAGGGCGCCGGAACTGAGCGCGAGTTCGCTTAAACCGATAATCGCGTTCAACGGGGTGCGGATTTCGTGGCTCATATTGGCGAGAAAAATCGATTTCATTTGCGATTCTTCGCGGGCGACGCGCGCGGCGCGGCGCAAAATGACGTGGGTCAGTATCATCATAATGACGATTAACACCAACATAAACGTCAGCGCCCCCACCATAATGTTGAAATGCCGGTCGATGGGTTTGAGCAATTCTTCGGCGGAGGTCGAGGTGTAAAGCCGCCATTCGGCGGCGCGAATGTCATGCGCGGAGTAATATCTTTCTTCGCCGGACTGCAACGCCAGCAACGCGCTTTTGCCGCTTTTTATCGCCATCAAATCTTCCGCCATCCGCGGCTGATATTTCGCGATGTTCGCCGTTATGTCGTTAAAACCGAGCCGCGCGATGGTCGGGTTGCCGGTTTGCCGGAACAGAACGTTACAGCGCATATCGGCGATAAAGGCGTAAGAGTCGTTGGCTTCCACCTGCACCGTGTTTAATATCTCTTGCAAGGTCGAGACAAAAATATCCGCCGAAATCACGCCCAACACTTTCCCTTTCGACCGCACCGCTTTGGCGAAAGAAATGCAGGGGAGACCGGATTGATAATCGTCGAAAATTTCCGTGATAATGACGCGGTCGGGGTGGTTGACCGCCTCGAAATACCACGGTCGCTCGAGGGGGGTGTAATTTTTGTATTCCAATTCCCGATGGTCGGAGGAGATGATGGAACCGTCGGCATAGCCCATATGGACGCGGAAAAATTCCGGGTGTCTGGCGAGGTGGATGTCGATGGCGCCTTTCATTTTGTCCACCGGAAAATCTTCGCCTAAATTGGCGACGCCGCCGGCGAAAGTGGCGACGAAACTGATGGTTTTCTCGACCCAGTTGTTGATTTTCTCCGCGTCGTAAATACCGTTGCGCTCAATCGTCGCGAGCGTCCGCAGGATATCGTTGTGCTTCACCGTCAGCACGCCGCCAATCATCACCGCCCCGACGGCGATAATCAGAACAATTATGGAAGCCAGCGCCGCGTGAAATTTATCAACCAACATAATTCGTCTGCCTCCTATATTGACCTTGACGCGCCGGACCGATTAACAGGCGCGCCGCGCCCGTTTCTCGCGAGAAAAATAACGCCGCTAAAAAATAATCCTTTTCACGCGGGAAACAAGTGAGCAGTAAGCAGAGTAACCGCTTGCGACTGCTCACTGTCCACTGCTCACTGCTCACTCATAATGAAACTCACCCTCGCCCTCCTTATTTGCCTCCTCTCGCCGCTCGCGTTCGCCGGCGAATGGCTGACGGCGGCGAAAATCACGCCGGCGCTGACCGCGCAACTCGCGGCTTACGCGCAAGAAACCGTGCAAGCGGTGCTTGCCGGTCGCTCGCCCGTTATGCCCGTCGAGTTGGCGCCCGCCGTCGCCGACGCCGGCAACGGCGTGGAAATCACGCTCGTCCGCGACGGTAAAATCGTGGCGCAAGGCAACGCCCGCGAAAAAAACGGTTTGCTCGGCAATTTGCGCCTCGCCGCCGGACGCGCCCTTTACGGTTTTCGTGTGGAAAAGGTCGAGCAATGTTCGTTGTGGCTGACGCTGTTCGACGAGGGGCAAATTTCGCCGACGCCGCCGCTGGTGTTCACGCCGGAATTGGGGACGCAGGGCTGGCAAATCGAACGCGACGAGCGCCGATTTTTTTGCGGCGCGGTGGCGGCGCTCGCGCGACAATGGTCGTGGCGCGAAATTCTTGACTCGCTGTTGCCCTCGGCGATGCCGGCGCGGTTGGATTTTTTGGCGGCGGCGCGCTTGCGCGTCTATCGCGCGGACACCTTGGTGATGCCGCCGGACGCCGCGCCGTTTTGGTTAAATCAACCCGCGCCCGCCGTTACCGCTGAAAGTTTGGCGGCGGCGCGGACGGCGTTAAAACAGTGGTGGCAAACCAACCAAACGGCGGACGGTTTTTATTTGACGGACGGCAAAGTCGATTTTGTCGCCAACGCCTTTGCCGCCGCCGCGCTCGGCGATTTTTGGCGGGCGGAACGCGACGCGGCGCTTCGCGATTGCGGGCTGAAACTGCTCGCGGCGTTGTGGCGGAACTATTATTTGGAAGCGCCCGGCACGGACTACGGCTATTTGCGCGGCGGCGCGTATCCGACCGGCGACGATTTGTTGGCGACGACGCTGGCGTGGTGGGGATTGATTTTATTCGACGCGACCGCGGACGAACACTATCAGCCGCTCCGCCGTTTTCTCGCGCGCCCCGACGCGCCCGCCAATTGGTGGCAATTTGCCACGGCGGCGGAAAAAAATGTTTGGCGTTGCCTGTTGACGCTTGCGCTGATGACGGACGCGCCGCGCGAATTCAGCGGCGCGGCGGTGCAAAATTTGACGGACTTGCCGCCCGCTACGGGTTTGCCGCCCGCTACGGGCGGCGCGGCGGACGAAAATCCGTGGCGGATTATGGCGGGGCTCGCGGTCTATCAGACGACGCGCCAAAAACGCTGGCTGAACGACGCGCTGGCATTGGCGGCGAAAATGTTGGACGCGCCGCCGCCGGCGACCATCGCCGGTTTGAGCGCGAATTTGTTGAGCGCGGGGCAGGCGGGGCGGGTGTTGGAAATTTTGGGCGTGGCGGCGAATTTCCGCCGCGCCGCCGAACTGAAAAAGTGGGGAGAGAACAATTTGCGCGATTTATTGTCTTTGCAAATTGTCCCGTCGTCGTGGCGCGGCTTGTTGCGACCGGACGCCGCGGCGCGCGGCGGCTTCACGGCTTCGCCCGCCGCGCTAACGGTGAATTTATCCAACGCCGTCGCCGCCACGTTCGCGCTGACGCAATTAACAATTGACAATTAACAATTCACAATTTTGGAATTTGAAAATTGTTAATTGTCAATTGTTAATTGTTAATTGTTGCTCTGGCACCCTCTTTGCAATCACGCCGGCAACATCTTTGCGGAGCGGGAAATTATGGAAAATTCTGCCGTTAGTAATTTGAGCGCGTTGACGCGCGCCAACAGTTCGGTCAACGCCGACCGCGCGACGCTGATGCGGATGAAAACGCAGGGCGACGAGCGGGCGTTGCGAATGTCGGCGAACGAATTTGTCGGCGTGTTTATCGGGCAAATGTATAAAGTGATGGGCGCAAGCGTGGGCAAGTCCGAACTGATGAACGGCGGCGCGGGCGAGGAAATGTTTCGCACGATGCTCTACGACGAATACGCCCGCCAAGCCGCCCACCAAGACCGCACCGGCTTGGGGGAAACGGTCTATCAATCGCTGAAAAACCGGAATCAAGCAATTAACAATTGAAAATTAACAATTAACAATTAACAATTTTTCGCGAAGCGATATTTTGATAATCAAACTCCACAATTTTTAATTGTTAATTGTTAATTGATCGGGAGAAACCAATGCAAACCGCCGTCGCCGCCTTGACCGCCATTTTGACGACCGATGTCGCGTTGCACGAGCGGATGCTCGCGGCGGCGGACGCCAAACGGGCGGCGATTATGACCGGCGATTTGCCGGCGATGGAGGCGTCGCTGAACGCCGAATACGATTTAATCGAAAAAATTCGGGCGCAAGCGCCGCAACGCGAGGCGTTGGTCGCGGACTTGGCGGCAAAATTAGCCGTCGCCGAACAGCCGCCGACCTTGCGCGCGCTGACGGCGAAACTGCCGCCGGAATGGCGCGGCGAAATCGACGCGGCGCGCGAAAAATTGAAAACCGTGTTGGAAAAATTGCGCCTGCGCCTGCGCGCCAACACGGAATTGTTGAAAGCGTCGATGGACCACGCGCAGGCGTTTATGGAAATGCTCCGCCACTCCGGCGACGAAGCCCAAACCTACAACCGCCACGGCAAAATGGAACGCGCGCCGGCGCGCCTCATCAACCGCCGCGCGTAAAAAACACGCCATTTTAAGAACAATTAAAAATTACAAATTAAAAATTAAAAATGGCGGAGTTTGATGCGCAAATTCGCGGCGCGATTGCTCTATTCAAACCGAGCGAAGCGAAGGGTAGTGTGCTTTCCCAATTTTTTTTTGTCCGTTTTTCGGCTCTTTATTTCGTGTAATTCGTGTAATTCGTGGACAAAAAATCTCTCTTTTTTATTCGTAAAAATTCGCGCCTTTCGTAATTTTTAATTTGTAATTTTTAATTTCCGCTACGCTTTGCGCCGGCGACCGGTAAAATACGCCGCAGATTTTTAACGCGACCGGAGCGGAATAAAAAAATGCCGTTTAATTTTTCCTTTGTGATTCCGGGCAAACTTGCCGGAATGGGTTTGCCCGGAATGATTTCGCCGTTAGCCGGCGAGTTGTTGCAACTCCGGCGGCAGAAAATCGCCGCGCTCGTGTCGCTGACCGAAGAGCCGTTGGACGCCGCCGCCGTCGCCGCCGCCGAAATGGCTTATTTGCACCTGCCGGTGCCGGATTTCACGCCGCCGCAACCGGCGCAAATCGCCGCGTTGGTCAAATTTATTCAGGAACAAAACGCGCAAGACCGCGCCGTCGCCGTGCATTGCGCCGGCGGTTACGGGCGCACCGGCACGATGCTCGCCTGCTATTTGGTCGCGCTCGGCGAAACCGCCGAACAAGCCGTCAGCGCCATTCGCGCCATCCGCCCGGGCTCGATTGAAACGCCGGAACAAGAACAATGCGTGCGGGATTTTTACAACGGCGAGAGAAAAGGGAAAAGGGAAGAGGGAAAAGGGAAGAGAGAAAAGGGAAGAGGGAAAAGCGGATAGAGACGAGAAATTTCTACTCTTTTCCCTTTTCCCTTTCACCTTTTCCCTCGCAACAAAAATGTCCGACTACAACGACAACAACTATGATTTCCTGACCGTCGCGGTGGCGCACAAGTTGCTGACGCGGGAGCAAGTCGATGGCGTGCGCCAGACGATGCAAGCCCAAATCGCGATGGGGCAGGCGCCGCATAAGCCGGAAGAAATTTTGCGGCACGAAGATATTTTGTCCGAAACGCAAATCTGGGCGATTGGCAAGGCGCGCGAGCGGCTGTTGCGCGACTATGAAAATCGCGCGCGCAAAATCGGCAACTACGAAATTATCGAAACGGTCGGCGAGGGCGGTCTCGGCGTCGTCTATAAAGCGAAACAAATCAGCATCGGGCGGCTCGTCGCGCTCAAAGTTTTGCACGAAAAATGGATGTCGGACGCCGAATTTCGCAACCGTTTTTTAGTCGAGGCGCGGCTCGTCGGACGGTTGTCGCACCCGAATTTGATTCAGGTGATTGATGTCGGGCGGCATCAAAACCAGTTGTATTATTCGATGGAATTTGTCGATGGCGAAACGGTCGAGAAAATGATTTTCCGGCGCGGGCGGTTGGAGTTGAGCGAAGCGATTACGATTATCGCGCAAACGGCGGGCGCGTTGCAGTATCTCGCCGAAAAGAAAATCGTGCATCGCGACGTGAAGCCGAGCAACATCATCGTAACCAAAAAAGGCGTGGCGAAACTCGGCGATTTCGGCTTTGTGAAAAGTTCGTTGGAGTCGGTCATTTGGACGGTCGGCGCGGTTACGCCCGGCGAGGTGTTGGGGACGCCGGACTACATTTCGCCGGAGGCGGCGAACGGCGAAAAAAATCTCGATTTCCGTAGCGATATTTATAGTTTGGGCGCGACGTTTTATCATATGGTTTCGGGACAAACGCCGTTCAACGGGACGTGTTCGGCGGTGTTGGCGTCGCACATCGCCGAGCCGCCGCCGCCGTTGAACGAAATCAATGCGCAGGCGCCGCGCGAGTTGACGCAAATGCTCAATAAAATGATGAGCAAAGACCCGCAAAACCGCTATCAGTCCTACGACGAATTGTTCGCGGCGCTCGAAAAATTGCGCCGCCGCCGCGCGCCCGCCGCGCCCGCTTTCGGCGACGGCGACGCCTGGCGCTGGCGCGACGACGCCCGCAAATGGCGGAATATCGCCTATACCGCCGCCGGCTTGCTGGCGCTGTCGTGGCTGTTTTTCGCGCTGACGTAAAAGAGCGCTACGTCCGCGAACTGCCCGCGTTAACCCGCAAGCCGCGCGAGGCGAATTAAAAATCGCCGCTCGGCGCCGCGTCGAAAAAATTTACCTGATGAAACCATCAATGTCCACGCGAAAAAAACTGCTTCTTGCCGGTTTGGCGGTCGCCGCGATGTTGTCGCTAACGACGGCGGCGCCGCACGAACACGATTGTTCCGGCGCCGATTGCCCGATTTGCTGGCAACTTGCCGCCGCGCAACAACTTTTAAGCGGTTTCACCGCCGCGATTATTTTCGCGTTTTCTTCGCTCGTCGTCGCGCGGCAAATCCCGACCGCGCCGCGCCGCCGCGATTTCACGCCGCTCACGCCGGTCGCGCTCAACGTCCAACTCACCGTTTAACCGCCTCGTCAAAAAGCCCGCGTTCAAAATCAAGAATTAACCGTTCACGGTTGATTCGGGTCTTTTTCCCGTTTTTAATTCGGAGGTTTTATGAACAACTTATTTTCTCGCGTTTTTATGGTGTTTTTATTGCTCGCCGCCGGTTTCGCGCGCGGCGCGGAGCCAAAAATCTCGGTGGTAACCACGATTTTCCCGCCTTACGATTTCGCCCGCGCCGTCGGCGGCGACCGCGTCGAACTCAAAATGCTGTTGCCGCCCGGCGCCGAAAGCCATTCGTTTGAGCCGACGCCGCAAGACCTCATCGCCATTCAAAAAAGCGATTTGTTTATCTATGGCGGCGGCGAGTCCGACACGTGGATTAAGTCCGTGTTGCAGTCGCTCGACGGCAAAAAGTTTAAGGCGCTCTCGATGATGGAAATCGTCGAACCCGTCGCCGAGGAAACCGTCGAAGGAATGCAAGCCGAAGCCGAGGAGGAAGTCGAATACGACGAGCATGTGTGGACTTCGCCGCGCAACGCGAAAAAAATCGCGCAAGCGATTAGCGCGGCGTTGTGCGAACTCGACGCCGCCAGCGCGGATTTTTATCGCGAGCGGACGGCGGCATATGCGGCGCAACTCGACCAATTGGACGCCGATTTCGCCGAAGCGGTCAAAAACGGCAAGCGAAAAGTTTTGATTTTCGGCGACCGGTTTCCGTTTCGCTATTTCGTCGATGCTTACGGGCTGAAGTATTTCGCGGCGTTTCCGGGCTGTTCGACGGAGACCGAGGCGAGCGCGAAAACGGTGGCGTTTTTGATGCGTAAAGTCCGCGACGAAAAAATTCCGGTGGTTTTTTATCTCGAAATGTCCAATCAAAAAATGGCGGACACCATCGTCGAAGCCACCGGCGCCAAAAAACTTTTGTTCCACGCTTGCCACAATATCGGCAAAAAAGAATGGTTGAGCGGCGTAACGTATCTCGATTTGATGCGGCAAAACCTGAAAAATTTACGCGCGGCGTTGGAGTAAAAATCGGTTCCCGGCGGGACGCGCCTTAACGCGCGTCCCGAATTATTTTCGTGCTTGGACACCCTTTTTGACCACGAAATACACGAAATTTCACGAACGACTATTTTGTTATAGTCGTTTAATTTAAAGAGTGAACTGGGTCATATCGGAATTAAAAATTACAAATATCGGCAGTCGCTTCGCTCCATTAAAATTGCGGAGCGAAGCGACAACCACAATTTTTAATTTTTAATTAAGTAAAATTGAGTTCAATTTTTAAGTTAATCCAAGTCCCCCTCTTTCCCGGCGAAAGGATAAAAATGTGGGAATCGCTCAGTGAAATGTTCGCGCTCTCGTTTCTGGTTCGCGCGTTGGTGGTCGGCGCGTTGGTGTCGCTGTGCGCGTCGATGCTCGGCGTCGGACTCGTGTTGAAACGTTATTCGATGATTGGCGACGGCTTGTCGCACGTCGGTTTCGGCGCGCTCGCGGTGGCGGCGGCGCTGAATGTCGCGCCGTTGACCGTCGCGATGCCGGTTACCGTGGCGGCGGCGTTTTTGTTGTTGCGCCTGAACGCGAATAGTCGCATCAAAGGCGACGCGGCGATTGCGTTGATTTCGACGAGTTCGCTCGCGGTCGGCGTCGTCGTGATTTCGTTGACCACGGGAATGAATACCGACGTTTGCAATTATCTTTTCGGCAGTATTTTGGCGATGAGCAAAACCGACGTGTATTTAAGCGTCGCGTTGTCGGCGACGGTGCTGATTTTATTCGCGCTGTTTTATCATCAAATTTTCGCGATTACCTTTGACGAAACGTTTGCCCGCGCCACCGGCGTTCGCGTCGGCGGCTTCAATTTGTTGCTCGCGTTGTTGACCGCGCTGACGATTGTGCTGGGGATGCGCCTGATGGGCGCGATGCTGATTTCGGCGCTGATAATTTTTCCGGCGCTGACCGTGATGCGCGTGGGCAAAAAATTTCTCACGGTAACGCTCGGCGCGGCGGCGGTGTCATTGATTTGTTTTTTTAGCGGCGTAACGATTTCGTATTTTTACAACACGCCGACCGGCGCCGGCGTGGTGCTGATGAACATTTTTTGTTTCGGGATTTTTTCCGTAATTCAATGGGCGCTGACGCGGAGGAGAAACTATGTCGAGATGGCGAAATAAAATGTGGGGAGGCGGATTGATTGCCGGTTTCGCGTTAGTCGCCGGCGCCGCTTTCGTGAACGCGAGAACGGACGCGCCGGCGGCGGTTATCGAAATCAAAGAAAAATTATTTTTGGCGCAGGTGAATGATGTCTATTTGAATCCGGCGGACTATCTCGGCAAGACGCTGAAAGTGGCGGGCATTTTTGCGCGGTCGAATGAAGAACCCGACGCGCCGTGCTTCGTGTTTCGCCATAGTCCGGGCTGTTGCGGCAATGACGGCATGGCGGGATTGGTGATCCGGTGGGACGGCGCCGCCGCGCCGCCGTTTCCCAATGAGAATGATTGGGTCGAGGCGATTGGAATTTTGACGGAACATTCCGATGCCGACGCGCCGTATTTGTATCTCGCGCTGACGGCGCTAAAAGTTTTGCCTGAACGCGGCGCGGAGTTTGTGAGTCGATAGGCGCGGATAATTTGCGCCAATACTTGCGGGGCGTTCTATTCAATTGCCACGCCTTTTAAGGCGTGGGTGGGCGCTTGGAAATAAGTTAAATCAAATTTCATCATTCGTAATTCGTAATTTTCAATTCGTAATTGCTCTTACTCGCCCCGCAACGCGGCGTTGATTGCCGCTTCGGTTTTTTCATCGCCGGTTAAATCGCTCAAACTTTTCAAACCGCTCAACGACATTGTCGCCGAGTTTTTTGGCGGGAGCGCGTTCACCGGCGTGTCCGTGAATGTTTGCTCCAACGGATTCGGCGGCACCGGTCGCGCCGTCGGCGCCGCTGACGCGGGCGTTTCAATTGAGGGTTGCGGCGGCGGCGTTGCCTCCGCTTGCGTCGGCGCGGCGCTCGGCGCCGCGTTTGTCGGCGCGGGCGACGCTTCCGGCGACGGATTGGCGGGCGGCGGCGACGTTGCCTCGACGGCGGGCGACGGCGCAAGATTGGCAGGCGGCGAACTCGCCGCCGAAAAATTTTCGTTCGAGAGAATCTCGCTCGAAAAACTTGCGCCAGAAAAACTTGCGTCGTTAAACGGGTCGTGTTCGCCGCCGGTCAGCGCGCGCGCCAGCGCCGCGAATTGTTCCGCCAATTGCAAATTCACCGTGCTTTGGCGGTTGGTCAACAGCACGCCGCCGCGCTCAATGTTGTCGTCGCCGACGACATTCACTCGTCCCAAATCGTTGAAGACGCCTTGCAACGCCGGTATTTCATTTTCGACCGCCGCGACATCGGCGGGATTTAAGCGCAAGGTTACGTCGCTCCGGTTGTTGCACAGTCCAATCGCCTCCTGCACGCTCGGCATTATCGCCGCCGGATTGACGGTCAATTCGCGGCGCGCGACGCGGCGGGCAATCGCCAGCGCGAGATGCAATAAATCCGTTTCGGCGTCGGCTTGCAGTTGGGTTTTGCGCTGATTCAGTTCGGCGAGGGACGCTTTCAGGGCGGCGGCGACCGAGGCGACGCTTTTGGTAAATTCGTCGCGCGCGGCTTTTTCGCCGGCGGCGCGTCCGGCGGCTTCGCCTTTTTTCAACCCTTCGGCTTCGCCTTTTTCCAATCCTTTGGCGTAGGCGGCTTTTTCTTTTTCGGCGGCTTGGCGGTTGGCTTCGTTGATGCGCTGGTCGGCGACGCCTTTCGCGGCGCGAATGATTTTCGCCGCCGTCGCTTTCAGGTCGGGAATGTTAAACGCCACCGCCGACGAACCGGCAACGACAGGCAGGTCTTCGGTAGCGATAATTTGAGCCATAAAGCGCTGCGTTTAGAGTTGAGAGTTTAGAGTTGAGCAGTGGATGCGCTTCGCGCGCATTAAAATAAAACACCACTCTCTAAACTCTTAACTCTCAACTCTAAACTCTGTCCTATTACACCACCGTTTCCGCGTCGCCGCCGCGACCGGCGACGATGACCTCGCCGGATTCTTCGAGGCGGCGCACGACATCGACGATGCGCTGTTGCGCGGCTTCGACATCCGACAGGCGCGTCGGTCCCATAAATTCCATATTTTCGCGAATCATCGCCGCGGCGCGTTCGGACATATTCTTGAAAATCTTCGCCTGCAATTCCTCGCTCGCCGTTTTGAGCGCCAGCGCCAACTCGTCGTTTTCGATTTCTTTGAGCGTCGCCTGAATCCCCTTGTCGTTGACTTGAATCAAGTCCTCGAAGACGAACATCAAGCGGCGAATCTGTTCGACCATTTCCGGGTCGTCTTCTTCCAACTGCTCCAAAATGGTTTTTTCCGTCGTGCGGTCCACGAGGTTCAGCACTTCGGCGATATTTTCGACGCCGCCGGCTTTTTCCAAATCCTGATTGACGATGGACGACAACCGCTCTTCCAAGCCCTTTTCGACTTCGCGAATCGCCTCCGGCGTGGTCTGGTCCATCCGCGCGATGCGCTTTACTACTTCGATTTGTTTTTTGGGCGCGAGCCCCGCCAAAATTTCCGACGACTGTTTGGGGCTTAAATGCGCCATAATCAGCGAAATGGTTTGCGGGTGTTCGTCGATGATAAAGCGCAGTAAATCCGCGCTGTTCGCCGATTTCAAGAAATGGAACGGCGTCTGTTGAATCGATTGTTCGAGGTCGGAAAGAATCCGCGCCGCGGCTTCCGGTGACAAACTTTTTTCGAGCAACATCCGCGCGTATTCCATCCCGCCTTGTTCGAGATATTTGCTCGCCATATAGGTCTGGTAATACTCTTTGACCACGCCGTCGCGCACGTCGGTTTTAATCTCCTGGTCGAGTTTGGCAATCTCCATCGAGATGGTCTCAATCTCGCCGGTCGAAAGATTGCTCATTATTTTCGACGACGATTCGGGGTCGAGCGCAATCATCAAGATTGCCGCTTTGCGCAAGCCGCTAAGACCGCTCGTGCTTGCCGGTTTTGCGTCGTCTGCCGCCGGTGCCGCCATAGTTTTTCATCCAATTAACAATTTACAATTAACAATTCACAATTAGAGCAAGCGAGAGCAATTAAAAATTACAAATTAAAAATTAAAAATGGCGGATTGGACTTAAAAATTGCGCGAAGCGATTTTGATAATCAAACTCCACAATTCTTAATTGTTAATTTTTAATTGTTAATTGCCCTACACCACGTCCGCCGCCGCCGCGTCGATAATCACTTCGCCGCGCCGCTGTAATTCCACCGCGAGGTCGATGATTTGCTGTTGCGCGGTTTCAATATCCGCGAGGCGCACCCGTTTGCCGGCGCGCGCGATTTCGTCTTCGATGAGCCGCGCGCGGCGCGAGGAAATCGCCTGCCGCACGCGCTCGTTAAGTTGGTCGGAGGCGAAGCGCAACGCCAACGCCGCCGCTTCCGGCGGCGCGGCGGTAAAAACTTTCGCCAACGTGGACGCGGAACTTTTTTCCAAATCGGCGAACACAAACATTTTCTTTTTCAACGCGGCGTAAAGTTCCGGCGCCGCCGTCAACACGTTTTCGCGCACCACGCCCGGCGCTTCGCGAATGATGCTCGCGATTAGCGCCAGCCCATCAATGTTTTCTCCGCGCGGATGTTGCGCCGCGAGAAGCCGCGCCCGCGCAATCTCTTCGTTAATCGCGCGATTTTTATCAAACGGTAGCGGCGGTCTTATGGTCGGCGGTGCCGCAGGCACTGGCGGCGCAACCGGCGCGACTTGCCGCACAGTTTGCCGGCGCGCCGACGGTGTGGGCGGCGTGGGTGCCGGATTTTGCATTTGTTCGCGCCGTTCGCGGATTTGCCGCTGTATCGTCGCGAGCCGTTGCTCTTTGGTTTCGGGGCGCGGCGCGACCGGCGGCGCGGTCGGCAAAACGCTTTGGCGCGATAAATTTTCGCGCAATTGCGGGGACACGATTCTTTGCAACGTCGCGCTTAATTCATTGGCGGGCATCGGCGCGGAAATTTGCCGCCGCGGCGCTTGACTTGGCGGCGGCGGGCGCGGCGTGGACGAAGCGCGCGCCATAACTCTTCCGCCGCTACCGTAAGCGGCGGCGGCGAAACGGCTCGAAGTCGAGGGCGCCTCGTCGCGTTTTACTTGGTCGCGGATTTTGGCGCGCAAGCCCGCGGCGATTTCGTCGCCCAACACCTCCAACATTTCCGGCGGCAAATCATTGCCGACGGCTTGCCGTTCCGGCGGCAACGCCGCAATGACCGCCTGCCGCCGCGCGTCCGGCAAGCATTGCAAGACGACGGCGACCGCCGAATCAAGTTCGTCGCGCAACATCCGCGCGATGGCGTCCGGCGAATAAGCGTTAAGGAAAGCGAAAGACATAGGGCGATAAAGTTTCAATAGACCAATTCGACAAGCATAATTCCCCTCTACGGAGGGGTGGCAGTCCGGCGCGGTTTGCCGGACTGACGGGGTGGTTGCTTGCGTTACCCAAAATTTCGTAGCGCGATTTTTGGGTATAACGGCAACCACCCCGTCATCGCGACGATACCGCTGTCGCGATGCCACCCCTCCGTAGAGGGGAATTTTATTTGTTGTCATCCAACTCTTGGCGGAAAGCGACAAAATTTATTTTTTACGGCGGGCAAGTCAAAACAAAACCGTTTTTTCGCTACGGTTAAAGTTGGGCGCGGTCAATGTCCGATAATGCAGAACGCTTATCCCGAAAAAACGAGGTGGAACCATGCAAGTCGAATTTTGGGCGCCGTTGTGGCGCGGCGGTTTGTTGACCGGAATTTTCGCCGGTTTGGCGGCGGGGATGTTTTTCGGCGTCTATCAACCGGCGCGGGAAAAACGCGAATCGTTGGAATTGGAACTCCGCGAAACCGTCTCGCGCCAACAGGAAAAAGAAGCGCAAATCGCCGCGATGCGCCAAAAAGCCGCCGAAATCGAACGCGGCGACCCCGAAACCGTCAAAGAAGTGATGCGCGTCGAAATCCGCAAAGGCGCGGCGAACGAGTTTAGCGCGATAAATTAAATTACGAATTTCGTAATTTTTAATTCTTAATTGCAGTCCAATGGCAACCGACACCCTTTCCCAAGACGATGTCAACGCGCTCCTGAACAACATCGACGCCATCGCCGGCGGCGGCGAGACGGCGGCGCCGCCGGCGGCGGTCGCCGCGCCGAGCAAGGCGCGTCCGGCGGTCGATTACGTCATTTACGACTTCAAGCGTCCCGAACGGGTCAGCACCGACCAAATCCGCTCGATGGAAATGTTGCACGACGTGCTGGCGCGCAAACTCGGCGCGGCGTTGTCGAGTTATCTGCGCACCATCGTTGACGTGAAAATGGTGTCGGTCGAGCAATTGACGTATCAAGAATTTATTATGAGTTTGCCCAATCCGACGTGCTTCAATCTGATTTCCTGCGAGCCGCTCGACGGGCAAATGGTGCTGGAATTCAACCCGACCATCGTCTATCCGATTTTGGACAAACTGCTCGGCGGCGGCACCAACGAAGTCCACATTCCCGAACGCGAAATGAGCGATATTGAATGGCGGCTCATCGGGCGCATCCTCACCGACACGCTGACGTTTTTACGCGAAGCGTGGATGCCGATTATGAACATCGACTTCCGCGTAACCGCGCACGAAGCCAATCCGCAACTGATGCAAATCGTCCCGCCCAACGAAGTCGTCATTCTCGTCTGCTTTGAAATCAAGATGAACGAGTGTTCGGGAATGTTGAATATCTGCGTGCCGTTTCCGGTGGTCGAGCCGGTGATGAGCAATTTTTCGACCATTCAGACGTGGTTCGGCGGACGCCGCTCCAACGACCCGGAAATCGAACGGCGCAAACTCAACGAAGGCGTCCACAAAGTCAAAGTGGAAGTCATTCCCTACGTGGCGAAAACGAATATCTCGATGCACCAATTTCTCAGTTTGAAACCGGGCGACATCATCACCACCAAAAAACGCATCGCCGACGACTTGTTGCTGACGATTGACGGCAAACCGAAATATATGGGCAAAGCCGGCACTTTCGGCAAATACCGCGCGTTCCAAATTAAACGACAGGCGGGTCCGGCAGACCAGATTTAGAGTTTAGAGTTCAGAGTTGAGAGTTGAGAGTTGAGAGTTCAGAGTTGAGTAGTGGAGTTATTTTTCAAGATGCGCGAAGCGCAACCTTTGCTCAACTCTAAACTCTCAACTCTTAACTTTTATTTCAACCGTTCACCGCCCACTAACAAAAAAAATGGACTTACTCCACAACGAGACCTTCACGACCATCAATCCCGCGGTCATCGACGAGGCGAATAAAATCGCCAAGGCGACGCTGACCGGCGGTTTTCAGAGTTGGGAAAAAGCGTTCAGCCGCGGCGTGTTGTTTCAGTTTGACGAAACGACCTACGAAGCGCCCGCGACCGCGCTTGCCAATGAAACGGAAGCGTTGGTCGTTACCGGCGTCAACTGGGGCGGCGAGCGCGCCGGCAAATTTTACGTCGTCGTTCCGGCGACGGCGGCGAAGGGCGCGATTGCGTTTTTCCTCGCGGTGGCGCTCGGCGCGCCCGCCGACCTCGAAAGCGCGCAACTCGACGCCGACGGCTTGGACGCCTATTCCGAATTAGCCGGCGCGCTCGTCCAACAGGGCGCGCAAAACCTGCGCGGCGAAATGTCCGGCAAAATTGAATGGACGATTGAGAAGAATCAAGTCGCCGCCAATCCCGCCGCGCTCGCCGCCCTTACCGGCGAAGCGGATTTGCTCTGCGCGAGCGGGATGTTGACGATTGAGGGCGTCGCGCCGGCGAAGGTCTATTTGCTGATGACCGTGTCCTGCACGGGCTTGGACGCCGCTTTGCCGGAAACGGAGAGCGTGGAAGCGCCGCCGGCGCCGCCGAAATTTATGCACCGCAACGAAAAGTTGGCGTGGAAACTCAAACTGCCGGTGATTGTGGTGTTGGCGACGACGAAAAAGCGCGTGGAAAACGTCGAAGAAATCGCGCCGGGAACGATTATCGAATTTCGCAAATTCGCCGGCGAATTTCTCGATGTCAACGCCGGCAACACGCGCATCGCCGCCGGCGAAGTGGTCATCGTCAACCAACATTTCGGCGTCCAATTGCGAAAAATCGAAGCGCAAGTGCCGTTCGTCGGGGCGCTGAAATAAAACCGAGTGGACAGCGGAGGGAAGAATAATTACAAATTACAAATTAAAAATTAAAAATTGTGGAGTTTGATTGTCAAATTCGCGAAGCGCAATTTCGATAATCAATCCTAAATTTTTAATTTTTAATTTGTAATTTTTAATTGCTCTTCCACTGCCCACTGAAAAACAACAGGAGACCAATATGCGTTCTTGGCTGATAACTTTGGGCTTTTGCGCCGGCGGCTGGTCGGCGGCATTGGCGGGCGAGGTCTTGACCAACGCCGAAATCGCGGCGATGGTCGAAGCCGGTTTAAGCGAAACCATCGTCAAAGAAAAAATCGCAACTTCGGCGAACAATTTCGATATTTCGGCGGCGGCGCTCATCGAACTGAAACGACAGGAAGTGCCGGAAACGCTCATTCAGACGCTCTATCAGGCGGCGCTCGCCAATCGGCAGGAACAAACCGCGCAAATCGCCGCCGCCATTCGCCGTTACGCCGCCGGCAACGAAGCGAAAAAACGCGCCGCCTATTTGTATCTCAAACAAACCGGCGACGCCGCCATTCCGCAACTGCGCGCAACGCTGACCGCCGCCGGTCCGAAAATCCGCGCCGCCGCCGTCGCGTTGCTGGCGGAACTCGGCAATCAGGAAATTTTACCGGCGCTCGAAGAATTATTGACCGACCCGGAGCCGGCGGCGCGCCACAGCGCGGCGGACGGATTGCGCCGCTTGGCGAGCGAAACGCTCAGCCAAAGTTTGACCAAACAGGCGCGAACGGCGCTTCGCCAGCAACGCGCGCCGTTGTCCGGTTACGTGCGCTGGCTCGGCTTGACGAAAGACCTCGCCGGCGCCGAGTTAATCGGACGGCGCTTGTTGCAAGACGCCGACACCGAAACGCGCCTTGAAGCGGCGTGGGCGCTCGGCGAAATTGACGGCGAAGCGGCGGGGAAAGTTCTGGCGGACGCGGCGAAAAACGACCGCGACGAAAAAGTGCGCGGCGCGGCGGTGCGGGCGCTCGGCAAACTTGCCCGACCGGAAAATTTCGACGCGCTGGCGGAATTGTGCCGCAACGCGCCGGCGTTGCGCGGCGAGGCGCTGACGGCAATCGGCAAATATCCGGCGGCGCAAGCCGCGCCGTTTTTGCTCGACGCGCTGAAACAGCCGATTAAACCGGACGAGCGTTTGACGGCGCTGAACGGACTGCGCGAATTGACCGGCAAGGACTACGGCGACGACCTCGCGCAATGGACGGAATTTTTAACGTTGTTCGCGGCGGAACACGCGGCGACGGATTTCAACGCCCGCGTCGTCAAGCCCGAAGCCCCTAACTTCGCCATCGACGCCGTCGCGCCCGTCAATTTGCCGACGCTGAATTTACCGCCCCAATAGAGATTAAAGAAACTCAAGAATCTTAAAATTCTTATCAAACAAAAAAAAGACCGCCCGTTGGCGGGCGGTCTTTTTTGGGGTAAATGGTGGAGGCGGCGGGAATCGAACCCGCGTCCTGAGATGAAATCCGAAGTGGCTTCTACGCGCGTAGTCGGAAAATTAATTTCGCTTCCGGTGGTCTTTCCGACGAACTCCGGTCGCTATTTGAATTTGATTTTCGTCAATCACCGGCTTTCAACGGACCCGGTAATCGCTTATCCGATATTGTCCGACCTTTTCCTTATCGGCGTCAAGAAACGTCGGGGCGCTTTTAATTAAGCAGCCATAGCGTAGTCGCTGTCGTTATAATCTTCAGCATTTGTTTTTTAGTCGGCTTTTTACGCAGCCAACCGACTAACTGCGGCGCGCAACCAAGTCATCCTCCATTCAGTCGAGACCAATTCGCCCCCTTTCTAAAATTAAATTTTCACCAAGAACATCGCCACTGTGAACGTCATATCTTCCGTTACCGACGCCGGCACGCCTTCCATTTCAAAGTCCAAACTCACCGTCGTCGCGCCTTTGTAATGCGACACCAAATAATTCGACCCGACCACCACCGCCGGCGTGCTGATGCGCTCAAACTTGAACTCGGTCGTGGACAACAGCGCTTTCGTTTGTCCGGCGATAATGTTGGCGATTTCGCAGATGCCGTCAAGCACCGCGTTGTCGAGCGACTTGCGCTCCTCGCCCAACATTTTGCTTGCCATAAAAGTCGCGCACTCTTTCGAGCAGTTGATAAACACCGAGCCGGAACTCGCCCCGACGCATCCGATAATCGCCGTTACGTCGCGCGAACAGACAAAGCGGCGACTGGCGCCCATCGGTATCGGCTTCATTCCGCCCATCGCCAAGCCGTCGCGCGTCGCTTTGATTAGAACTCCCACCAACCGCTCGTCCATTTGCAATAGCCGCATAGAATTATCCATCGGTAGCCGGTCCTCAAAATAAAATGAATGACGAAGCGTAGGCGTTGCCCCGCCGGAAACAAGGGCTTGCCGCCGGAGTAATGACGAATTACGAATTAAAAATTAAGAATTAAATTTCTCCGGCGTTTTTCGCGCCGTTGGCGCGGGCGGTGAAAATTTTGTCGTTTTTTGCCGGTCGCGCTTTTTACTTCAAGTTACGTCAATCGCGTCCGATAATGAGTGCCAACTTCATTAGTGGGAATTTTAGACCTGTTCGATAGCCGAGAGCGAGCAGATTTTCGGGTCTAATTTTTCGTTCCG
>JAISJR010000060.1 GCA_031261425.1 Planctomycetota bacterium | reverse complement strand
ACGCTGATGGGACAGTTCGCGCAAGTCGAAGTTCACACGCTCAAAGGTCGCACCGACGCGGTGGTGGCGGCGTTTGGGACGGTGTATGTTTTTGAGTTCAAAATCGCGCCGGACGCTTCTGTGGATATGGTCGGCGAGGCGTTGGCGCAAATCGCGACGCAGGACTACGCCAAACCGTATCTCGCGGCGAACAATCGCGTGGTCAAAGTCGGCGCCCAATACAATCTCGACAAGTTGGAACTCGGCGAATGGCGCGCGGAATAAGGCGGAAAATAGATGCTCTTTCCACGTTTATTTCAGTGCTTTTATTTGCTCACAAAGAGGGGGCTAACCTGCTCTTGGCGAAATAAAATCGCCCGGCGTGGAGGGAAACCGCCTTGTCGCGATTTTTACGAATGTCACATCGCCGCCGTTTTGGCTGGGTGGCGAAACCGCCGCCCCATCGTTCGCCGGTCGAGTATGTGGATTTTTATGTTGCTATCAATTCGAGAAGCGACCCGTATCGCGTCAATCTGCCATACAGCGCGCCTTAAATGCTGGTGGACGATATTGGACTTGAACCAATGACCTTCTGCTTGTAAGGCAGACGCGCTAACCGACTGCGCTAATCGTCCGGTGGCGGAAAGGGATTGAGGTGTGCCGATGCTTGGCGCGCGCCAAAAACGCAAGCGCGAAAAAGGTGTGGCTACCCCGGAGGGACTCGAACCCCCGAAAACAGAACCAAAATCTGTTGTGTTACCAATTACACCACGGGGTAACTTTTAGCGGGCGCATTGTAGGATTTCGCCGCCGCGTTTCAATTTATATTTTCCTAATTTTTATTCGTTCGGCATTTGTCGAGAAAACGCCGTTTGCCGCCGTCGCCGTCATTGACGAATAAATTTTCAGCGGAAAAATGCTTCCTCAATTTTAAGCGGATAGCGTTTTTCTTTTTGAGGAGAAAATTATGCGGTGGGCAAAGTTGGCGTTGGCGGCGGTTTGCGGCTTGGTGGTTATTTTCAACGTGTTCGGCGCGGCGGCGAACGACGCGGCGACAACGGCGGGCAACGGCAAAATTTTAATCGCGTATTATTCGTATTCCGGCAACACGGCGACGCTCGCGCGGGAAATTCAGAAGCAAACGGGCGGCGACTTGTTCGTCATCACGCCGGTCAATTCCTATCCGTCCAACTATCAGGAATGTTTGACGCAAGCGAAGTTGGAAATCGACGGCGGCGTCAAGCCGGAGTTGCAGGCGAACGTTGCCGACCTCGCGCAATACGACACGATTTTTGTCGGCACCCCGAATTGGTATGGCGGGGTAACGCCGCCGGTCGCCGCGTTTTTAGCGGCGAACGATTTGACGGGCAAAAAAGTGATTCCGTTTTGCACGCACGGCACCGGCGGCGAGCAAAAATGTCTGACCGGCATCGCGGCGCTGACGCCGAATTCCGACCACGCCGCCGGTTTCGCCGTCGCGGGCAATCGCTTAAAAGGCGCGAGCGTCGCCGACACGCGCGCCGCCGTCGCGGAATGGTTGCAAAAAATCGGCGCGACGAAATAAAATCCGCGAATGACGGTCAGACGCGCCGATGAAAATGTTTTCGGGGAAGATGCCTTTACAGGAAAACAAACGATGCAATTGCGAATAGAAACCGAGCAAGAAATTGACGGACGGTGGATTGCGGAATTGCCGGATTTGCCCGGCGCTTTGGCTTACGGCAATACTCGCGAAAACGCTATCGCCAAGGTGCAAGCGTTAGCGTCGCGGCACACCGGATTAAAGCCGGAAGATTTGTAGTAGTTCTTTTCCTATTTCTCTTTTTAAGGAGGTCTGGTTATGTCAAGAAAGATGCAAACGATGGACGGCAACAATGCCGCGGGGCATGTCTCTTACGCCTTCACCGAAATCGCCGCGATTTACCCGATTACGCCGTCGTCGGTGATGGCGGAAGTTACCGACCAGTGGTCGGCGGGCGGGCGGAAAAACATTTTCGGCGACCCGGTCAAACTCGTCGAAATGCAATCCGAAGCCGGCGCCGCCGGCGCGGTGCACGGCTCGCTCACCGCCGGCGCCCTCACCACCACCTACACCGCGTCGCAAGGTCTGCTGTTGATGATTCCGAATATGTATAAAATCGCCGGCGAACTTCTGCCCAGCGTCATTCACGTCTCGGCGCGCGCCCTCGCCTCGCACGCGCTCTCGATTTTCGGCGACCACAGCGACGTTTACGCCTGCCGCCAAACCGGCTACGCGATGCTCTGCGCCACCAATCCGCAAGAAGTGATGGATTTGGGCGCCGTCGCGCATTTGGCGACGCTCCGCGCCCGCGTGCCGTTTCTCCACTTTTTCGACGGCTTCCGCACTTCGCACGAAATCCAAAAAATCGCCGTTTGGGATTACGAGACGCTGGCGAAACTTGTCGATAAAGACGCAATTCAGGCGTTCCGCGACCGCGCGCTCAATCCGCATCATCCCGTCCTGCGCGGCACGGCGCAAAACCCCGATATTTTCTTCCAAGCCCGCGAAGCGTGTAACAAATACTACGACGCCACGCCCGCCGTCGTGCAGGAAGAAATGAACAAAATCAATCGGGAAATCGGCACCGCTTACAAGTTGTTCAACTACTACGGCGCGCCGGACGCCGAACACGTGATTGTCGCGATGGGCAGCGCCGCCGACACGATTGAAGAAACGATTGACTATCTCCGCGCCCAAGGCGAGAAAGTCGGCTTGCTCAAAGTCCGCCTGTATCGCCCGTTCGCGGTGGACGCATTCATCAGCGCCCTGCCTTACACCGCCAAACAAATCACCGTGTTGGACCGCACCAAAGAACCGGGCTCACTCGGCGAGCCGTTGTATCTCGATGTCGTCGCGGCGTTGCGCCAAGCCAATCGCTTTACGCACGTGCCGGTCGCGTCGGGGCGCTACGGTTTAGGGTCGAAGGACTTCAATCCGGCGGATGTCATCGCGATTTATCGCAACAAAGGCAAAATGCGCTTCACGTCCGGCATCGAAGACGACGTGACGAATCTGTCGCTCACGATTACCGAAAACCCGGACACCGCCGCCGAAGGGACGACCTCCTGTAAATTCTGGGGACTCGGTTCCGACGGCACCGTCGGCGCGAATAAGAACAGCATCAAAATTATCGGCGACCACACCGATAAATACGCGCAGGCGTATTTCGCCTACGACTCCAAAAAGTCCGGCGGCATCACGGTCTCGCACTTGCGCTTCGGCAAGTCGCCCATCAAGTCCACGTATTTCATCAGCAAAGCGCAGTTTGTCGCCTGCCACAATCCGTCTTACATCGACAAATACGATATGGTGCAAGACCTCGTGCCAGGCGGCTCGTTCCTGCTGAACTGTCAGTGGGACGAAAAAGAACTCGACGCGCGCCTGCCGGCGAACGTCAAGCGTTACATCGCCAAAAACAATATCAATTTCTACATCATCGACGCCATCGACATCGCGCGGAAAATCGGTTTGGGCAATCGCGTCAGCACCGTTTTGCAGTCGGCGTTCTTCACCATCGCCAACATCATTCCCGCCGCCGAAGCGCTGAAATATATGAAAGACGCGGCGACGAAATCGTTCAAGAAAAAAGGCGACGACGTGGTGAAAATGAATCACGACGCGATTGACGCCGGCGCCCAGGCGGCGAAAAAAATCAGCGTGCCGGCGGAATGGGCGACGGTGAGCGACGACGCGGGCGCGCCGAAAGTCGTCGGCGACCGGCAGGAACTCGTCGATTTCGTCAAAAACATTCAACAACCGGTCAACGCGCAAAAAGGCGACAAACTACCGGTTTCGACGTTTGTCGGGATGGCGGACGGGACGTTCCCGCAGGGTTCGGCGGCGTATGAAAAGCGCGGCATCGCGGTTGACGTGCCGGAATGGCAAGCCGACAAATGTATCCAATGCAACCAGTGTTCGCTGGTCTGTCCGCACGCGGTCATTCGTCCGTTTGTGTTGAACGACGCCGAAGTCGCCGCCGCGCCGCAAGGGCTGAAAACGAAAGACACGACGCAGTTGCCGGGAACGAAATACTCGATGACGGTGTCGGTGTTGGACTGCTCCGGTTGCGGCGCGTGCGCGAACACTTGTATCGCCAAAGAAAAAGCGTTGGTGATGAAACCGATTGACAGTCAGCGCGACCAACAGGCGGTGTTTGATTATCTCGTCAGCAAGGCGGTGTCCGACAAACCGGAAGTGCACGAAAAATTCAAAGAGACGACGGTCAAGGGTTCGCAGTTCAAACAGCCGTTGTTGGAATTTTCAGGCGCGTGTCAGGGTTGCGGGGAAACGCCTTACGCGAAGTTGATGACGCAGTTGTTCGGCGACCGGATGTATATCGCGAACGCGACGGGCTGTTCGTCGATTTGGGCGGGTTCGGCGCCCTCGACGCCTTACACGGTCAACAAATGCGGACGCGGTCCGGCGTGGGCGAACTCGCTCTTTGAGGACAACGCCGAATTTGGTTTGGGGATGTTCTTGGCGCAGGACGCGCTCCGCGCCCGCGCGCAGGGGATTCTGAAAACCATTGCCGACGGCAAAGCGCCGGACGCCATCAAAGCGCTTATCAAAGAATACTTCGACACGGACAAGGATGGCAAGGCGAACAACGCGGCGGCGTGCAAGTTGGTCAAAGCGATTGAGGCGCTGGATTGCGACTGCCCGACGCGCGCGGAATTGTTGAAACTGAAAGCGTATATCGGCAAGAAGTCGAACTGGATTCTGGGCGGCGACGGTTGGGCGTATGACATCGGTTACGGCGGTTTGGACCACGTGTTGGCGAGCGGCAAAAACGTCAACGTGTTGGTGTTCGACACCGAAGTGTATTCCAACACCGGCGGTCAGTCGTCGAAGTCCACGCAGATTGGCGCAATCGCGCAGTTCGCGGCGGCGGGCAAAGATGTGAAAAAGAAAGACCTGGCGGGAATTACGATGCAGTATGGTTATGTGTATGTGGCGCAGGTGGCGATGGGCGCCGACCAGAGCCAGTGTTTGAAGGCGTTCGCGGAAGCGGAAGCGTATGACGGACCGTCGCTGATTATCGCGTATGCGCCGTGCATCAATCACGGGATTAAGGGCGGGCTGACGGTGGCGCAGAAAGTCGAGAAGGACGCGGTGGCGGCGGGCTATTGGCATTTGTTCCGGTTTAATCCGGCGCTGATTGCGGAGGGGAAATCGCCGTTTTCGTTGGACAGCAAGGCGCCGAGCGCGAATTACGAGGAGTTTATTATGCGCGAAGTGCGTTACAATTCGCTGATGCGCGCCAACCCCGACCGCGCGAAAGAGTTGTTTGCGACGGCGACGAAAAACGCGGCGAAACGCTACGAAGGACTTGCCGGCTTGGTCGAGTATTACAAAAAAGAATACGAAACCGCGGCGGCACCAACGGCGTAAGCGTTTGCGTTTAACGCAGTGAGTAATAAACTTGCCCGCCGTTGATTTTTCAGCGGTGGGCAAAATTTAGGTAAAATGCGATGCCAACCTTAAACGTAAAGCAACAAGAGCAGATTCATTTGTTTGCCAACGAATTTTACCCGTTCCCGCGTCGTGGAATTTACAATTTCACGAATAAAATTGATGTTACATCAAATCAACCGACCTACTGCCGCGAAAACGGTTCGTTATTCACCGCCGAAAGTATAAACTGGTTGAAATCAATTGAATCGTCAGCGGTCGATTTGATATTCGCCGACCCGCCGTATAATATCCAAAAAGCCGACTGGGATAAATTTGAGTCGCAAGAACAATATATCAAATGGTCAATGGAATGGATAACCGAAGCGGCGCGTATCTTAAAACCTACCGGCACTCTTTATATTTGCGGTTTTAGCGAAATCCTTGCCGACTTAAAACATCCGGCAATGCGCTATTTTAGTAGTTGCAAATGGTTAGTTTGGCATTACCGTAATAAAGCCAATCTCGGCAATGATTGGGGGCGTTCTCACGAAAGTATTCTGCATTTCCGTAAATCGAAACAATTTACGATGAATACGGATGATATTCGCATCGCTTACGGCAAACACACGCTAAAATATCCCGAACATCCGCAAGCCGAGACCAGCCAATATGGTAATGGTAGTAGAGATATGCATTTATGGCAACCGCACCCGCGCGGTGCCAAGCCGAAAGATGTCATCGAAATACCGACTACTTGCAATGGTATGGAAGAAAAAACCAAACATCCTACGCAAAAACCTGAAGAATTGTTGCGGAAAATCGTCTTGGCGTCCAGCAATCCTAATGACATCGTGTTAGACCCGTTTTCCGGTTCCGGCACCACGCTCGTTGCCGCCGAACAGTTGGGCAGGAAATGGCTCGGCTGTGAAATGAACGCCGAATATAACGAATGGGCAATTAACCGGATTGATAAAATCATGCGCCGGTCGGTTGATGAGTGGATTGAATACGATAAATTGTCCGCTAAAAGACGGGAGGCAATAAGATGAAATTGGCGAAATTGTTAGAATGGGCGCGGAATAAAGAGCGCTTCGCGACGATAGACGACTATTCGGCGTTTGGCGAGGAATACTTGTCGTTTATTTTTACTAATCTGCAAGCCGTGATTGTGGCGCAAAACGAAACGCAATATCGCTTCTTTCAATACAAAGAAGACGGCAATTTTAATGTAACCCGTCCGCTAAACGGCAACTTATTGATTTCGCGGGATAATTTTTCTACCGTTAAAGATGATTTCAATTATGCGTTGAAGCATATCAAAGATATTCGTGAAAAATCCGAGGCGCGCGCGAACTTGAACCAATTTATCTACACTTGCCAACAAGCAATCGGCGCCACGCTTGACGCGCTTCCCGCCGGCGAAAGCAACATCGCTCGCAAAAGAAACGGCGATTTATTTGAACGATACATCCGCTTAATTGTTAGCGCGTTAGGAATAGAGGTGAGAACCGGAACCGTGGCGGTGCCGGTTGTGGTCAACAACGAAGAATTATTCCCCATGACGTATCAACACGATTTGATTATTGAGCAAGACCAACAATTAAAAGCCATCGGTTCGGTCAAGACCTCCAGTAAAGACCGGTTAGATAAGATTTTTATGGATAAGTTTCTGTATAATCGTTTGACCGACAGTCAAACTCCGCATTTTGCCGTTTTTCTCCACGACGTTCAACGCAAGGGCAAAGCGCCGAAGTTCGGCGTAAATACAACTTTTCTCACCGGACATTTTAAGGGATACACCATAAAACTTAATCCTTTGGACGGTGTTTATTATTGCGATATGCGACCGGTTATGCGGTCGGATAAGATAATCGGCGAACAGATAAAAACTCTGGATTGCTTGTTGGTTGAAGATATATGGAATTTCTTATAGTTCATCTCACTCCCCCTGCCTTAACCATTTGCTTAGCGCGGCGACGACGCGACCTTTGGCATCGGCGAGTCCGATGCCGGTGAAATGGAAGCCCGCCGCGCGCGCGTGTCCGCCGCCGCCGAATTGCTGGCTGAATTTCGCCATATCAAACGGCTCGTAACCGCGCAAACTGACTTTGATTTTATTTTCTTTGGCGATTTCGCGCAGATACGCCCCGATTTGCACGCCGTCAATCGAATGCGCCAAACTCACCGCTTCGGGCAGAGCGTTGATGTCGGCGGAAAATTCGTCAAAGTCGCGTTGCGCGAGCGCAATCAAGCCGAGTTTGCCGTCCGCCAAAATTTCCAATTTCTCGAGCGCCCGCCGCATTAAAAACACTTCGTTCAACTGGCGTTTTTCGTGCAGTTCGCGATGAATTTTATTGCAGTCCACGCCCGCCGCGAGCAACGCCGCCGCCGCGCGCAACGTCTCCGGCGTCGTGTTGGCGTAACTGAAATTGCCGGTGTCGGAAATCAGCGCCACCCACAGCGGCTCGGCAATCGCGGCGGTCAATTCCACGCCGAGCAACGGCAACAAGCGGTGAATCATTTCGCCGGTCGAGGAAACGTTTTCGCCAATCCACGCCACGTTGCCGTAACGGTCGTTCGTCGGATGATGGTCGATATTGACGACGGTCAGCGCGGTTAAGTCCTCGCCGCCAAACGCCGCGAGCCGCGAAACGGCGCCGCAATCGAGCGCGATTAGCGCCTCGTGTTGACGCAATAAATCCGGCGCCGGTTTGACGAGTTCGCCGCGCTGAAACAAAAAGTCGTAAAGGCGCGGCGCCGGCATAAAACCGGTCAGCGCGATTTTTTTCCCGCAACCGCGAAGCGCCCGCGCGAGCCCGAGCGCGCTACCGGTCGCGTCGCCGTCGGGACGCTCGTGCGCCACGATGACGGCGCTTTTGAGGTCTTTGAGCGCGGCGGCGACGCGGTGAAAATCGTCAAGCATAATTTGCCTTTGTTAGAGCAATTAACAATTAAAAATTAACAATTTACAATTATTTAGCGGAGTTATTTTAACAGGCGCGGAGCGCATCCTTTCAACAATTGTTAATTTTTAATTGTTAATTGTTAATTGAATTTACCGCATCGCCAGCCGGATGATGTTTTCGTCAAAAGAATTCACGCCCATACCGGCGTCGATGACGATATTTTGCGCGTTGATGCCGCTACTGAGCGGGCTGAGCAAAAAGGTCGCCAATTGCGCGACTTCGGCGGTCGCCAAATTTTCGCGGCGCAAGGTCAATTTTTCCGCGAACAAATAACTGTTGACGTAATCGGGAATCCCCGCCGAGGCGGACGTTTTCAACAAACCGGCGTTGACCGAGTTAAATCGCACGCGCGAGAACGCCGAAAAACTTTTGGCGAGAAAGACCACGGAACTGTCGAGCGCCGCTTTTATCGGCGCCATATAGCCGTAATTCGGCGCCGCCGTGCGCGTCGAGGAAATCGAAATCGCGGCGACGCTCGCGTCGTCGGCGAACAAATCTTTCAGCGCGTTCGCCAGCGCGATTAACGAAAAACACGAAATATCGACCGCCTGCAAAAAGTCCCGCCGCGACGTCTCGTGAAACGGTTTCATTCCGGCGGCGTAATTGGCGAACGCGATTGAATGCGCGAAGCCGTGCAACACCGGACAACGGGCGCGGATTTTTGCCGGCAACGCGGCGACGGCGGCTTCGTTTTCGACATCGCAAACGACGACCGCCGCCTGCGGAAACATTTTCGCCGCCGTTTCCGCGCGCGCTTCGCTACGCACCGACAAAATCAAATTCGCGCCGGACGCCGTCAGTTGCGCCGCGATATGCGCGGCGACGCTTTTTTTATTCGCCACGCCCGCCACCAGAAAATTTTTGCCGGAAAAGTCATACATTGGGGAGTCGATTCCTAACTGTAAATAGCGGCTGGCGACGGCGGGGAGCGCCGTTCCAATTAACAATTAACAATTGACAATTAACAATTGCTGTCGGAGTAATTATTAAAATTACGCGAAGCGAAATTGAAAATCAAACTCCAAAATTGTTAATTGTTAATTGTTAATTCTTAATTGTTAATTGACTACTGCCCTTCGGTAATGCACACCACTTCGTCAATCACCGCGCCGAGCAATTCGGCTTGCGCGATGAGTTCTTGCGCGGCGTCGGTGGTTTCCGCCGCGCCGGTGGCGTTTTGTTGCGTGTGATTCTCGACCTCGGCGACCGCTTTGCCGAACTGTTGCAAGTCGGTCGTCTGCCGCCGCGTCGCCGTCATAATTTGATTGACCCATTCGTTGACGCGCCGGCTTTCCGTGTGAATCTCCTGAAAATTGCGGTCTAATTCGCTCGCCAAGCCCGCGCCGTTTTTGATGCGGCGCACGGTGGCTTCAATCAGCGTCGTCGTGTCCCGCGCCGCCTGCGCCGAGCGTCCGGCGAGCGAGCGGACTTCCTCCGCGACCACCGCGAATCCTTTGCCCGCGTCGCCCGCCCGCGCCGCTTCGACGGCGGCGTTCAGCGCCAGCAAATTGGTCTGAAACGCGATGCCGTCGATGGCTTTGATGATGTCGCCGATTTTTTTCGCGGAGTCGGAAATTTCGCTCATCGCGCCGGTCATCTTGCCGACCGCTTCCGCGCCGGTCGTAAGCAGTTGCTCGGCGCGCGCGGACGTTTCGGTGGCGGCGCGCGTGCGGTCGGCGTTTTCTTGCGTAACGGCGCTGATTTGCGTCAGCGATTCGCCGGTGTCGGCGAGCGCCTGCGCCTGCCGCTCGGTGCCGTCGGCGAGCAGTTGACCGGCGGAGGTAATCGACACCGCCGTGTCGTTAATTTCTTCCGCCGCGCCGCGCAAATGTTGCGCGCACAGGCGCAAGCCGAACACCGCGCGGCGAACGAGCCGCCAGCCCGCGATTAAAACGACTAACAAGCCCGTCGCGGCAATCGTCATTTGCCAGCGCGCCATCCGGCGGGAAAAATCTTGCGCGGCGGCGGCGCGGTCGGCGACCGTTTTTTGCGCGGCGGTCATAATGAGCGCGAGCGTCGCGGCAACGGTTTCGACGTTCGATTGCGTCCGTTCTAAAAAGCGGCTCGCGGCGTCGCCGTTTTTGGTCAAGGCGAAGACCTGTTCGCTGACGAGCGCGGCGGCGGCGAATTGCCGCGCAAAATCGGCGGCGGCGGCGCGCAACGGGCGCGGCAATTTATCGCCTTGTCCCAAGTCGCGGGCAAGCGCCGCCGCGTCGTGAAAATCGGCGGCGGGCGGCGCGGCGGGCGGCGTTAGGACGGCGTTTTTTTCGGCGACTTGCAAGCGGCGCAACCACCACAGCATCTCATCGACTTTCGCGCCGGTTTCGTCGGCGATGAACGCCTCGGACGCGCGGAGGTCTTTCGCGAGTTCGCGCAACCGGTCGGCGGCGGCGGCATAAGCGGGGTCGGCGGAACGCGAGGCGGCGGCGGCATTATTATCGCGGGTCGCAAGAGCGAGCAACTCGCGCTGGTCGGCGCTGAATTGCGACAACGCGACGCGCAGGGCGGACAGCGCGGATTTGTCGCTATCGGCGGAGCGCCATTCGTCGAATTGGTCGCGCAATTGTTGGTCGGCGGCGGCAAGCGCGGCGGCGGCTTTTTCCCGCGCGGCGGCGTCGGCGGCAAGCAACAAATCGCGGCGAAGTTGTCCGCACCGTTGCGCGGCGGCGGATAAATTGGCGGCGGCAAGAATTTTCGGCGCGGCGGACGCCGCTTCGGCTAACGCCGCCGTCGAGCGGTTAAGCGCGAGCGCGCCGAGAACGGCGACGGCGACAATGACCGCGACCGCGACGCCGATTACCGCCCAGATTTTTACGCTGAAACGCGACATCATCGGCGATTCCCACAGTAAGAAATTAACGAATGAGGGCGGCATTGTAGGCGTCCCGCGTAAAATTGAAAACCGTGGAAGAGCAATTAAAAACTACAAATTAAAAATGGCGGAGTTTTTATGGGTAAATTCGCTTCGCGCAATTTTGATAATTATTCCGCCGTTTTTAATTGTTCGCCCCCTTTCAGCGCGACCGCCCCTCCCCCAAAAAAAATCGCGGCGATACCGGTTAGGTAACGCCGCATCGCCGCCGATTTCCGCCGTGCAAATTTCCGCCTCCGCTCAGAACTCAAGTTTCAGTTGTAGCGAGCCGGTTACGCCCTCGCGTTTGCCCACGTAGCCCTGCACGCCAAAGTCAACGGATAAGGCGCTTTTGCGCCCCCGCGGGGTCAGGGTTAGTCCGAGTTCGCCGATGCCGGTGTCCCCGCGCAGAGAGGGCGCATCGATGGCGAAGCCGTTGGTCGCGGCTTTGACCTGTCCGTCAAATTCGTGCTCCCACGCCCCGCCGACGTAGGGGGCGACGTATTTGTTCACGGCGTAGGCGAAACGCCCGCCCAAGCGCAGACGGTGCGAATCGGCGGCGTCAAATTTAATCGGGTCGCCGGTGGTGAGCGTTACGGAATCTCCTGATTGCCGCGTCCAAAAGTATTTACCGGAGAAGTCGAGGGATGCTTTTTGGGTGATGGGCAAAACGTAGCCCGCGCCGAGGTGCAAGCCGTAATAGGCGGAAGAGGAGTTGTAGCCCGCCGAGCGCCCCAAAGCGTCGCGCAAGTCGCCGGAGGAATACTCGTTATGGACGCCGCCCGCGCGGAAAGACGCTTCCGCGTAGAGTCCGGTATCGGCGAAGTCAAAATGCCCCAAAACACCGCCGCCGGCGTGATAGAGGTCGCCGTTGCCGTGGACGGACGCGGCGTTGCTAAAAGAATTATAAGTGTCGTAACTCCCGTTGCCGTATTCAAAAAACCCGCCCAACGTCAGATGCCCCGGCGTCAAGTCCGCGCCATAGGACAGCCCCGCCAATACCGACAAACTTGACATCTCCAC
>JAISJR010000057.1 GCA_031261425.1 Planctomycetota bacterium | reverse complement strand
TATCACGATGGACATAGAGTTGATAGAGCCGATTGCGATGGAGGAGCAGTTGCGTTTTGCGATACGTGAAGGCGGACGGACGGTCGGCTCCGGCGTCGTTACCAAAATTATCGAGTAGTTTTTTATTCCTGCCCTTGCGCCGGCTGGCGCGCGGGCAGGATTTTTGCGAAATTGTTAATTGTTAGTTTTCAATTGTTAATTGAACGCAGGGGTGTAGCTCAATTGGCAGAGTTCCGGTTTCCAAAACCGGCGGTTGGGGGTTCGAGTCCCTCCGCCCCTGCCATATTTTTCACCGAATTTGGCGGCTGTTCTCATTTACGGATAAAAATAATGACGATTTACAAACAAGGTCAGGGGCATTTGACGCGGCTTGCCTCGGTGGTGTTGGCGGGATTAATCGGCGCTTATTCCGGTTTTTGCTGGTATTCATGGCGCATTAGCGCACAAGACAATCTGTCGATGCACGATAATTCCGCGTTCTTTGCGGTGAGCGCGCTTATCGGCGGCGCGGTAATTTTGGTTGCGGCGCTTGCCGCCGGTTTTTGGTTGGCTTACGTCAAACCGCGTTCCGGCGAATTCTTAATCGACGTTGACGGGGAAATGCGCAAAGTCGTTTGGCCCGATGTTTTGCCGCTGTTTGACCCGAAAACCAGCGCCTGGGGTTCGACTTATGTGGTGATTATCACCAGTATTATTTTGACGGTTTATATCGCGATTATCGACATTATTTTTGAATGGGGACTGACCGAACACTTATTGCGCTGGTTGCTCGTGGCTTAATTTTTAACGGCGTAATTTTGGCGCAATAATCCGTTACGATTGATTTTTTCTGAAAGGCAAATTGATGTCCGAAGAACAAATAGAAAATTCCGGCGAAGTCAATGAAACGGCGGTCGCGGCGGAGGAAGCGGCGGAACCGGCGACGCCGGTTTTGTCGATTGAGGAGCGGGCGGCGAAGAATTGGTATGTCATCAAAGTCCAACCGGAGCGCGAAGACCGGATTCAGAATTTGTTGGAAGAGCAGATTCGGCGGCACGGTTTGCAAGCGCAAAT
The DNA here is from genome assembly GCA_031261425.1 of Planctomycetota bacterium. Classification (GTDB taxonomy): domain Bacteria; phylum Planctomycetota; class SZUA-567; order SZUA-567; family SZUA-567; genus MS499-59. Next base: position 16,046 of record JAISJR010000057.1, on the reverse strand, counting down.
CCGTGATATTTTGGTGCCGAAAGAGCATCTCCAAGAAGTGCGGCACAGTAAAAAACGCATTTCGCGGATTAAAAGTTATCCCGGCTATTTGTTCGTCGAAATGGATTTAAGCGACGAGGTGTTTTTTATCATTACGGAAATCGACGGGGTGAGCGGTTTTGTCAGCGCCGACCCGTTGAAGCCGGAGAAACTGCCGACGAACGAAATGATTAAAGTCCTGCGGGATATGGAAAACCAAAAGGATAAGCCGAAAGCGAAAGTCGAATTCACGGTCGGGCAACGGGTGCGCGTCAAAGAAGGTCCGTTTGAGAACTTTGAAGGCGTGGTCGAAGAGGTCTATCCCGACAAGGGGAAAATAAAGGTAACTATTCACATTTTCGGTCGCGGCACGCCGGTGGAATTGGAATTTGTGCAAGTGGAAAAAATGTAGGATTTTCGCCGGTGAAATTATGCCAACGTTGACTGCCGAAGTGTCAAAAAATAAGTTGGCGCCGGTTTTGCCGCGAGTTAAAGCCGGTGAAAAAATGTCGGCGGCGCTTACTCCGAGTGCGCCGTGGTGGATAGCCAAAGATATTTTAGACGATGACGGATATTTGCGCGACGATTACGATAAAAAACTCACCGCCGATGAAATCTGGCGACTTGTTGACGAATCCTATTTAGACGACGCGCCCAATCGCCGGCGAAAAATCGGCGTTTTGGACGGCGTGGGGACTTTTAGCGAAATTGGCGACGGTAAAATTACGTTGGATGAATTTTTAGGATTATGAATTATCTGCTTGATACTCACGCTTTGCTGTGGGCGATTCGAGATTCGCAAAAATTGAGCGCGAAAGCGCGTTCGATTATTGCCGACAGGCAAAACAAAATTTTTGTCAGCGCGGTTTCGTTTTGGGAAATATCTAAAGCGCGCTTGGGCAGATTTTCGTTCGGCGGCGTTGAGACGAAGATTTTTCCGCGCGCCGCTTTTGATATGGACTTTTCGCTAATCCCGTTAAAGTCGCAGATTGCCGCCGATTTTTACGATTTGCCGCTGAAAGACCGGCATAAAGACCCGTTTGACCGGATGTTAATTTGGCAAGCAATCGTTAATCGTTACACGCTTATCAGTAAAGATGAAAACTTCCGGTCATATCAAGCGGACGGATTGCAATTAGTTTGGTGATTAACGAGTGGCGTTAATCGTGTATGAAAGTAGAAACTTGATCTTTTACTGCCGGTCGCACTTACCGGAATGGTGGGTAAAAGATGGGATAAACCCGTGAGCCCGCTTCTGGCTCGCTAACAGAGAAAGTAGGTTCTTTATGGCTGGAAAAAAGGAAGTGGTCAAGGTCGTCAAGTTGCAAGTGACGGCGGGCGCGGCGACGCCGGCGCCTCCGGTCGGTCCGGCGTTGGGGCAAGCCCAAATTCCGGTCGGCGAGTTCGTCAAACGTTTCAACGACGCGACCGCCGACAAAAAAGGGCTGATTGTGCCGGTCGAAATCAGCGTCTATGCCGACAAAACTTTCGACTTCATCGTCAAAAGCCCGCCCGCCGCCGTGCTTATCAAAAAAGCGCTGAAAATTGAGAGCGGCTCCGGCGTGCCGAACAAACAAAAAGTCGGCAAGATTACCCGCAAGCAACTGGCGGAGATTGTTGAAGCCAAGAAAGACGACCTCAACGCCCGCAAAGTTGACCATGCCGTCCGCATTATCGCCGGCACGGCGCGGAGTATGGGGGTTGACGTGGTCGATTAGCGCGGCGGGCGTTTCGCCGGCAACCGTAACATTCACCACTGATGCAAATTCGGTGGGAGTTATGAAAGGACAACTATGAAACAGCGCAGTAAGCGGTATCGCGCCGTGACGAAGAATCTGCCGTTGGACAAAGTATATTCGGTGGAAGAAGCGGCGGCGTTGGTGAAAAAATGTGCGACCGCGAAATTTGACGAAACGGTGGATTTAGCGATTAAACTCGCGATTGACACCAAGCAAGCCGACCAATTGGTGCGCGGCAGTGTTTCCTTGCCGCACGGCATTGGCAAAACGGTGCGCGTGGTGGCGATTTGCGACGGCGCCGAAGCCGAACAATCCCGCAAAAACGGGGCGGTCGAAGTCGGCGCGGCGGATTTGGTCGATAAAATCCTGGGCGGTTTCGCCGATTTCGACGTGGTTATCGCGCATCCGGCGATGATGAAATTCGTCGGCAAATTGGGTAAAGTTTTAGGTCCGAAAGGTCTAATGCCGAGTCCGAAAAGCGGCACGGTAACGGACAAGGTGGCGACGGCGGTGGCGGAATTTGCCGCCGGCAAAATCGAATTTCGTAACGACAAAGAGGGAAATATGCACTTGGTCGTCGGCAAAGCGAGTTTCGAGGAAAAGAAACTGGCGGAAAATATCGAAGCCGCGGTCAAGCATATCGCGTCGTTGCGTCCGGCGTCTCTGAAAGGCGACGTGTTCGTCACCAACATCGCGGTTTCGGCGACGATGGGACCGGGCTTTCGTATTTCAATTAACAATTAACAATTAACAATTAACAATTAACAATTTTGGCGTTAAAAATAACGTGAAGCGCTTTTTACGGTTAAACGCCACTATTGTTAATTGTCAATTGTTAATTGTTAATTGAATTACAGGGGGTATTTATGCCAAATCGAGTAAATAAATTGTTGGTTAAAGAGTATCGCGCGCGGTTCGCCGGCGTGCAGAATCTCGTGTCGATTGGTTACGAGGGGTTGGATGTCAACGCGCAACGCAAAATGCGCAACGCCATCGCGGACAGCGGCGTGAATTTTTGCTTTGTCAAAAACAAACTCGCGAACATCGCCTTTAAGGAAATGGGCTTGCCGGAAATCAAGTCGATTTGCGCGGGGCAGACGGCGTTGGTGTTCGGGGAAGACCCGGTGGCGATAGCGCGTTTGCTGACCGGTTTTGCCCAAGAGAACGACAAACTGAAAATTCACGGCGGATTGGTCGAGAGCACGGTTATCGACGCGAACGGCGTGGCGGCGCTCGCTAAGAGTCCGACGAAAGCCGAACTCAAAGCGCAGATTGTCGGGCAAGCGTTGGCGCCGGCGCGGAACGTGGCGAGCGCGCTCGTTTCGCCGGCGGGCAATATCGCCGGTTGCGTCAAGGCGCTGGTCGAGAAATTGGAACATGCGGCGTAAGTCAGTGTGAATTTAACTTTGATTTTTGGACAAAACTAACGTAAGGAGAAGCACTATGAGCGACAAAGAATTCAGCGCGCCGATTAAAGAAATCGGCGACAAAATCGTGGGTTTGACGTTGTTACAAGCCAAAGAGTTGGCGGACTATCTGAAAGAAGTCCACGGGATTGAACCGGCGGCGGGCGGCGCGGTGGTGGTGGCGGCGGCTCCGGCGGCGGGCGCGGCGGCGGCGGACGCCGGTCCCTCGACGCAGACGGTCGTGTTGGCAAGCGCCGGCGCGGCGAAAATCAACGTGATTAAGGTCGTGCGCGAAATCACGGGCTTGGGTTTGAAAGAAGCGAAGGACTTGGTTGACGGGGCGCCGAAGCCGGTGAAAGAGGGCTTGAAACCGGAAGAAGCGCAAGCGCTGAAAGCGAAGTTGGAAGAAGCCGGCGCGACGGTCGAACTGAAATAAAAATTGGCGTTAAGTCCTAATCTTTCCCGCCGCGGCGTTGTCGCGACGGGAATTTTTTGTGAGTATGGTTTTTGACCGCCCACGCCTTAATTCGTAATTAAAACTACTTCCGCGTTCGCGCCCGTTCGGCTTCAAGGTTCGCGTTGTAGTGGTCGATTTTTAGTTCCAACTGGTCGGGGTAGTTCGCCTTTTGAATCGCCTCGTCCCGCCGCACCTGTTTCGACACATACAAACTGAACAAAAAGTCGTCCAACAAGACCATCCCCATTTTCGCGCTGGTCTGAATGATGCTGTCCATTTTGAACGTTTCGTTTTCGCGAATCAGGTTTTGAATCGCCGGCGTGCAAATCATCAGTTCATACGCCGCCTTGCGCCCTTTGCCGTCCAACGTCGGGAGCAACGTTTGGCACAAAACCGCGAGCAAACTCACCGACAACTGCGCGCGTATCTGCTCCTGCTGTTGCGTCGGGAAGGCGTCAATCAACCGGTTGATGGTTTTCGAGGCGCTGGTGGTGTGCAGGGTGCCGAAAACCAAGTGTCCGGTTTCCGCCGCCGTTACCGCCGCGTCAATCGTTTCAAGGTCGCGCATTTCGCCGACCAAAATAATGTCCGGGTCCTGCCGCAACGCCCGCCGCAACGCCTCGCTGAACGACGGCGTGTCCATGCCGATTTCCCGTTGCGTGATGACGCATTTGTTGTGTTGATGCACAAATTCAATCGGGTCTTCGATGGTGATAATGTGGTCCTGCCGCATTTCGTTGATGTAGTGAATCATACTGCACAGCGTCGTGGTTTTGCCGGAGCCGGTCGGACCGGTTACCAACACCATGCCGCGCGGACGCATACACAATTCCTTGACGATTAACGGAATGCCCATTTGCTCAAAGGTCAATATCGTGTTGGGAATTTGCCGCAACACCATGCCGACGACGCCCTGATGCCGGAACACCGCGACGCGGAATCGCGCGATGTCCTGATAGGCAATCGAAAAGTCCGCGCCGCCCATTTCTTGCAGTTCGGCTTGATGTTTGTCGCTGGTGATACTGCGCATTAGCCCCAGCGTGTCGTCCGGCGTCAGCACGTAATTGCCGAGCACCCGCAAATGCCCGCGAATCCGCAAACGAGGCGGCGAGCCGACCCGCAAGTGCAAATCGGAGCCGCCGTTTTTCACCGCCGCCGCCAACAAACTGTCGATTTCAATGCCCATCGGGGACACTCCTTTTTTTTAGAGTTTAGAGTTAAGAGTTGAGAGTTGAGCGGAGGTTGCGCTTCGCGCATTATCAAAACAACTCCACGGCTAAACTCTCAACTCTTAACTCTCAACTCTGAACTTTTAAATTTCCATAATTTCCTCGGTCTTTTTGGCGACTTCGGCGTCGATTTTTTTCTCGTAGTCCTTCAACGTGTTTTGCACGTGGTCTTTTTCTTTTTTCAGCGCGTCTTCGGTGATGATTTTTTCTTTTTGCAATTTTTCCAAATCGTGAATGGCGTCGCGGCGGACGTTGCGTAGCGACACTTTGGCTTCCTCGCCTTTAGCTTTGATTTCGGTCGCCAATTTTTTCCGGCGCTCCTCGGTCAGCGGCGGGAAGGTAACGCGAATAACTTTGCCGTCGTTCTGCGGATTCACGCCCAACTCGGACGCCATAATCGCCTTTTCGATTTCTTTCAGCAAACCGGCGTCAAACGGCTTGATTAGCAACTGCCGCGCTTCCGGCACGGAAATCGCGCCGCACTGTTTAAGCGGCATCGCCGAGCCGTAAGCCGCGACGGACAAATTTTCGACCAACAACGGCGCGGCGCGACCGGTGCGCACCAAAGTAAATTCTTTCCGCAAATGCGACAACGCTTTTTCCATCGCCGCTTGCGCGTCTTTAATCGTCTTTTGGGTCGGCATTGTTATCTCCTTTCGTTGGTTACATAAAATGGTTCTGTGACTTCTTAATTAAAAATTACAAATTAAAAATTAAAAATGATGGATTGAACTTAAAAATTGCGCGAAGCGAATTTTAGAATCAAACTCCATCATTTTTAATTTGTAATTTTTAATTTTTAATTCGTAATTGTTTTCCCCAGCCCGCCGCCGAGTTCGTCTTCCGGTCGCGCGAGGATGTCGCCGACCGCGTCGAACGCCGACGCCCCGCTGTTCACCCGCACCATCGCGTCCCGCAAGCCCGGCGCGCCCGTGCCCGCCGGAATCAGCCGCCCAATCAGCACGTTTTCTTTCAAGCCGAGCAGATAATCCGTCCGGCAACGAATCGCCGCGTCCGTCAACACCCGCGTCGTTTCCTGAAAACTCGCCGCCGCCACGACCGAATCCGACGACAAACTCGCCCGCGCCACGCCTTGCAAAACCGGCTCGTAAGTCGCCGGCTTGCCGCCTTTCGCCTCGACCCGCTTGTTCTCTTTTTTCAGCCGGACTTTGCTCACCGTGTCGCTCAACAGGAAGTCGGTGTCGCCCTGGTCGGTGATTTGCATTTTCGACAACATCTGCCGAATCATCGCCTCGATGTGCTTGTCGTCGATGCGCACGTTTTGCTGACGATACACTTTTTGCACTTCGCCCAGCATATATTCCTGCAACGCCTGCTCGCCCTTCACCCGCAAAATATCGTGCGGGACGAGCGGTCCGTTGACGAGCGCGTCGCCGGCTTTCACTTGGTCGCCTAAATGCACCAGCACCTGCTTGCCCTGCGGAACGAGATGTTCGTGTTCGACGCCGTTGGCGTCCTTAATCATAATCACCCGCTTCGTCCGTTTGCGGTCGTCGAGCGCGATGACCTCGCCGTCAACGTCCGCCATCACCGCCGGGTCTTTCGGTTTGCGGGCTTCAAACAATTCGGTAACGCGCGGCAAGCCGCCGGTGATGTCCTGCGAGCCGCCGACTTCGCGCGGCGTCCGCGCCAGAATTTCGCCGGCGCCGATTTCCTCGCCGTCGTCAACCATCAAGTGCGCCCGTTCCGGCATCGAATAAGTCGCGATAATCTCGCCGTGCGGGTCGCACAAACTAATCTGCGGGTGCAGGTCGCCGCGATATTCGGTGATGACTTTGCGCGAGCCGCCGGAAGCGTCGATTTCCGAGCGCATCGTCCGCCCGTCCTCGATGTCCTCGTAACGCACCCGCCCGCCTTTTTCGGTCAGAATCGGATAGTTATAGGCGTCCCATTCGGCGATAATTTGATTGCGTTTCACCGCCTCGCCGTCCTTGACGCGCAACACCGAGCCGCCCGGCACGCTCAACGGCTCGTCCGTTTCCTTGCCCTCGTCGTTGAGAATCGCCACCGCGCCGTTCCGGTTGAGAACGACCAATTCCACGCCGTTTTTGATTTTTCGCTCCACGATGCGTAGTCCGCGAAATTCGGCTTTGCCCGCGACTTTCGCCCGCAATTCGCTTTCCTGTTTTTTCGTCGCCGCGACGCCGCCGATGTGGAACGTCCGCATCGTCAACTGCGTGCCGGGCTCGCCAATCGACTGCGCCGCGATGATGCCGACCGCCAAGCCCTGCTCGACCAATTCGCCGGTCGATAAGTCCATTCCGTAACACTTCGCGCAAATGCCGCGGTCGAGTTCGCAAGTCAGCGGACTGCGGACGCGGATTTTGCCAAGTCCCAAGTCGCCGAGTTCGCGCGCCTTGTCCCGCGTGATGAGTTCGCCTTTTTTTATCACGACTTTGCCGTCTTTATTTTTCACCGTGTCAAGCGAGACGCGCCCGAACACGTTGTCGGCGAACGCCACTTCGACGTGCGTCCCGCTGGTGATTTCGCCTTTCGGCAAACCGTGTTCCGTGCCGCAATCGTGCGCCGAAATGACGCAATCCTGCGCCACTTCCACCAATTTGCGCGTCAAATAACCGGAGTCCGCCGTCTTTAACGCCGTGTCCGCCAAGCCCTTCCGCGCGCCGTGCGTCGAAGAAAAATACTCCAAGCCGCGCAATCCTTCGCGGAAACTCGCCTTAATCGGCGTTTCGATAATTTCGCCGCCCGGTTTGCTCATCAAGCCGCGCAAGCCCGCCAACTGCCGGATTTGCGCCTGCGAACCGCGCGCGCCCGACTGGAACATCGCCCACACCGGATTGAGATACGGCTTTTTGCCGACAACTTTGCCGTCGCGGTCTTTCACGTCGCGCTCTTTGTCGCTCTTCAACGACTCGGTCAGCGCCTTGGTCACGTCTTCCGAAACCTGCCCCCACACATCGACGATTTTATTCAGCCGCTCGCCGTCGGTGATGTCGCCCATCGCGTGTCCATCGACGATAATTTGCACTTCCTCGTCGGCTTTTTTAATGATGTCCCACTTGCTTTCCGGCGTTTTCAAATCGTTGGTCGAGAACGACACGCCGCTGACCGTCGCGTAGTGGAAACCGGCGCTTTTCATATTGTCCAACAACTGAATCGTTTTCTGGCGGTCGAGCATCAAATAACAGTCGCTAATCACGTTGTTGAGATTTTTCTTGTTCATCGTAAGGTTGTAGAATTTCATCCCTTTCGGCAACATATCGTAAAAGATGATGCGCCCGACCGTCGTCAGCAACATTCCGTTCGGCAACACGTTCAAATAATCCGCGTCCTCGGTTTTCAAGCCGCGCTCTTTGCGCATCGCTTCGACGGCTTGCCGGAGGCGCTCCGGCGGCAGGACGCTGTCTCTTCTGTCGCTCACCCAGGTTTTCTCGCCGCGTTTTTCCATTTCGTATTTCCACTTCTTCGGCGGACGCGCGTAAATCCACGCGCCGAGCGCAATCTCGCGCTGGTCGTAGGCGTTTATCGCTTCGTGGAAATCGCGGAAAAATTTCCCTTCGCCGGCGAAATGGTCGCGCGGCAGAGTCAAATAATAACAACCCAGCACAATGTCGAGGTTCGCCGTGATGACCGGATTGCCGCTCGCGGGCGAGAAAATGTTCGCCGTCGATAACATCAACATCGACGCCTCGGTGCGCGCCTCGACCGTCAACGGCAGATGCACCGCCATCTGGTCGCCGTCAAAGTCGGCGTTGAAACCGGCGCAGACGAGCGGGTGCAGACGAATCGCCTCGCCTTCGACCAACACCGGATAAAACGCCTGAATGCCCATTCGGTGCAACGTCGGCGCGCGGTTGAGCAACACCGGATGCCCCTTGATGACTTCTTCCAACACGTCCCAAATTTCTTCTTCTTTGCGTTCAAGCATCGTCTTCGCCGATTTAATCGTGTCGGCGAGTCCGCGCTCTTTCAGTTTGTTGATGACGAACGGCTGGAACAATTCGAGCGCGATTTTTTTCGGCAGACCGACCTGGTCGAGTTTTAGTTCGGGACCGACGACGATGACCGACCGCGCCGAATAATCGACGCGCTTGCCGAGCAGGTTGGCGCGGAAACGCCCCTGTTTGCCCTTGACCATATCGGTCAGCGATTTCAGCGCGCGGTTGCCGGCGCCCTGCACCGGACGTTTGCACCGCGCGTTGTCGAACAGCGCGTCCACCGCCTGTTGCAACATCCGTTTTTCGTTGCGGACGATGACGTTCGGCGCGTTCAGTTCGAGCAATTTCGCCAAACGGTTGTTGCGGTAAATCACGCGGCGATAGAGGTCGTTCAAATCGCTGGTCGCGAAGTTGCCGGATTCGAGCGGCACGAGCGGACGCAAATCCGGCGGAATGACCGGAATGACTTCGAGCACCATCCACAACGGATTGTTTTCGCTCCGCCGCAACGCCTGCACGATGCGCAGACGTTTGACGAGCGTTTCGTGCTTGAGTTTTTGCGTGCAATCTTTCAGTTCGTCGCGCAGTTGCTTTTCGAGTTCGACGATGTCGAGTTGCGCGATTAAATCGCGCACGGCTTCCGCGCCCATTTTGGCGACGAAGCCGGGCTTGCCGTCGTTTTGTTGCTCGCCGCCGTTTTGCTCGCAACCGCGGCGGAATTCTTCCTCGGTCAAAATCTGGCGCGGTTGCAACGGTTTGCCGTCGAGCGTCGCGTCGCGCGGTTCGGTAACGATGTAATTTTTGAAATAGACCACGTTGCGCAACTGCATCGCCTTGATGTCGAGCAAGATGCCGAGCCGCGAGGGCGCGGTGTGGAAAAACCAGACGTGCACGACCGGCACGGCGAGATTGATATGCCCCATCCGTTTGCGCCGCTCTTTGGACGTGGTTACTTTCACGCCGCACCGGTCGCAAATGATGTCTTTATATTTGATGCCCTTGAACTTGCCGCACTGACACTCCCAGTCGCGTTCGGGACCGAAAATTTTCTCGCAAAACAGCCCGTCGCGCTCGGCTTTGTAAGTGCGGTAGTTGATGGTTTCGGGCGTTTTGACTTCGCCGTGCGACCACGAACGGATGTCGTTCGGGGAGGCGAGCGAAACGCAAATGCGGTTATACTCGTTAATGCCGGTGTAAGCCGGGGTCTCAGCCGTCGCAGTCATCGTCGGATTCCTTTATGTAGTGGTGCGAAAAAATTGGTTTTCTTTAGCGGCGCCGCGCGCCTACTCGTTTTCCCACGGCGGGTTGAAAACCTCCGCCAAGTCAATAGTCAAGCCGTCCAACGCCGCCGACGCGATTTTGCCGCCCGCGTATTCGGCGACGGAAATTTCTTTGCCCTCGGCAAAAAGGCAAACCGTAACCGTTGGCGCGTCGCCATCGACTATCCAATATTCGCGCACGCCGGCTTCGCCATACGCGGCGCGTTTGCGAATCGCGTCGATTTTTTCGGTGCTGGGCGATAGAACTTCCACGATAAACACCGGCGCGGCGTTATACCGCCGCCGGTCAAATCCCGACGGATCGGCAGTAACCATAATGTCCGGCACAAAAATATTATCGCCTAATTTAATTTCCAAATTTCCCGGAAACACCTCATACTTCTTCCCCTGCAAGAAAAGTTGCAACTGAAAATAAAGTTTGTTAATCAGGCGAGCATGGCGCGGTATCGGTGTCGTCATAATGTAAATCACTCCGTCAATCAGTTCCGCCTTCACCCCTTCCGGTATTTGCTCAAATTCCTCCAACGTCTGCGCGCGCCACACTGTCCGCATCGGCGGCATTGGCGGCGCCAATTCGGCGGCGAACGACGGTCGCGCCCGTTTGCGGATTGGCGGTTCAAGCAACGCCGGCATGGTCTTCTCCTCTGTTTTCACGCCACGCGCTTTGACCTACGCCAAAACGCTTTTTTCGTATAAAACTTCCGGGTCTAAATCAATACGGTCAGACCACGCCACCGAGTCAAAATCAATATGCGCGCGGTCAAAAAAACGCCGGTCGCGCAATTCCCGAAATAAGCCGTGGTCGAGATACGGCGTTACGTCAAAAATCCGCTTTTCCGCATTGGCAAAAATCAATTCGAGACGGTAATCCGCCAACGGCTTTACCGATTTGACCGACCAATACATATTCGCTCCTACGTCAGCGGCTCGACTTTATACGGCTCTTCGCCGTTCTGCGCCAATTCCCAATCGGCTAACAATTCGTCTTGCCGCAACAATATCCACGCTGAAACCACTTTCCGTTGTTTGTTCGGCATTTCGCCTTCGGTCATATCGCCGGTGCGCAAGTCAAACACCGCGTTGTCGTCTTGGTAGTAGGCGTGAATATGCGGCGGATTATGTTCGTTTTTGCCCAACCGCATCCGTATAATAATCCCATAAAAACACGAGATAGTTGGCATTTTTACGCCTCCGTCAATTCGCAATTATTCCTTACGCCTCCGCCACCGGCGCCGCGAGCGAGCCGGCTTTTTCCATTCGCAGGTTGATGCCGATGCCGCGGATTTCGTTGCAGAGCACGTCGAACGACACCGGCAAGCCGGGCTCGACCGAACATTCGCCTTTGACCATCGCCTCATAAACCTTAGTCCGCCCGTCCACGTCGTCGGATTTGACCGTCAGCAATTCCTGCAAAATGTGCGCCGCGCCATACGCCTCAATCGCCCACACTTCCATTTCGCCGAACCGCTGACCGCCGTTGCGCGCCTTGCCGCCGAGCGGCTGTTGCGTAATCAGCGAATACGGTCCGGTCGCCCGCGCGTGGATTTTGTCCGCGACCAAGTGGTGCAACTTCAACATATACATATAGCCGACGGTTACCGTTTCGTGGAATTTTTCGCCGGTGCGCCCGTCGTATAAATTCGCCTTGCCGTCCTCGCCGACGAGCGGCGTGCCGTCTTCCAAATGTCCGTCCGGCGCCAGCGCCGCCTCTTGCAACGCTTCGACGACTTCCTTTTCCGTCGCGCCTTCAAACACCGGCGTAACGGCGCGGAAACCGAGTTTGTTCGCCGCCCAGCCGAGGTGGACTTCTAAAATTTGCCCGACGTTCATTCGCGACGGAATGCCGAGCGGATTCAAAATCATTTCCATCGGCGTGCCGTCGGCGAGGAACGGCATATCCTCTTCCGGCAAAATCCGCGACACCACGCCTTTGTTGCCGTGCCGTCCCGCCATTTTGTCGCCGACCGACAATTTGCGCTTCACCGCGACATACACTTTCACCAATTCCAAAATGCCCGGCTTCAAGTCGTCGCCGCGCTTCATCCGCCCGACTTCGACATCCATCCGCACGCGCAAAAATTCGATGCGCCGGTCGTGTTCGATGCAAATCCGCGTGGCTTTCTCGCGCTTCGCCGCCGGAAATTCCAAATCGCCCAAACGCGCTTCGTCTTGCAATTCAATCATCCGGTCATAGTCCGGCACTTTTCCGCCCGGCACGCGCACTTCTTTGCCCGTGCTTTTTTTCACCGGATAGCCGCCGAGCAATTCTTTCAGGCGGTCGAATTTCTTTTTGATTTCCAGCGAAATTTTATTTTTCGTTTCGATTTCCATTTCGGCGATGCGCTTTTTCTGGTCTTTCGCCGCCGTTTCGGTATGCGGACGTTTGCGGCTGAAGCGCTTGACTTTAATCACGTAGCCCTCGGTGCCGGGCGGCACGGTGAGCGAATCGTTTTTCACGTCTTCGCCGGCGCGTCCGAAAATCGCCCGCAACAATTTTTCTTCCGACGAAAATTCGGTTTTCGCTTTCGGCGCGATTTTGCCGACCAAAATATCGCCCGGCTTGACTTTCGTGCCGATATACGCCAAACCCTCCGCGTCCAACGACGCCAGCGCCGCCTCCGACACGCCCGGAATATCGCGGGTGATTTCTTCGGTGCCGACTTTCGTTTCGCGGATTTCGCACTGAAACTCCTCGATATGCACCGAGGTGAAAGCGTCGCGGACAATCATTTTTTCGCTGACGAGAATCGCGTCCTCAAAGTTGCAACCCTCCCAACTGATGAACGCCACGCGCGTATTGATGCCGAGCGCCAGCGCGTCGCCGCGCGTCGCCGCGCCGTCGGTGAGCGGAGCGCCGATTTTCACTTTGTCGCCGACGCGCACGATGGGCTGTTGGTTCAGCGTCGTGCCGTCGTTGAGACCTTTGTATTTGTGCAAATGATAGACGCGCTCGCCTTCGGTCAGTTCCCGCGAAGTCGTGCGAATCTGCAAACAGTCGGCGTAGGTAACTTCCGCGTCTTCGACGGCGCGTTGCACCATTCCCGTGTTGCGCGCGACGAGTTCCTCCATTCCCGTCGAAACCGTCGGACGGTCGGGACGGACGAGCGGCACGGCTTGCCGTTGCATATTCGACCCCATCAACGCGCGGCTGGTGTCGTCGTGTTCCAAAAACGGAATCAGCGCCGCCGAAACGCCGACCATCTGCTTCGGCGCCACGTCCAACAGCGACAGTTGCTCGGCTTCGCACGTGGTAAAATCCTCGTGGTGGCGGCATTGCGGACGCTCCGGCAAAATCGCGCCCTTGGCGTCAACTTTGATGTCCGACTGCCCGATGAAATGCGTTTTTTCCTGGTCGGCGCGCAGATACGCCGTCACGGCGGTCAAGGGGTCGCCCGCTTTGACTTTCTGATTTTCTTTGACAATTATCTCTTGCGTAATCGGGTCGGATTTTTCCTGTTTTTCCTCGCTGAAGCCGTGAACCACCGGCAACTTAACGGTTTTCGCGCCGATGACGATTTCGCCGCGCTCGCGGTTGATGCTTATCACCTTGCCCTCTTCCGGCGCGAGAACGGGTTCGGTGATGATTTTTTTATTTTTGACCAACAGATACGGCGTGATAAGAAAGCCCATATCGTTGATTTTGGCGTAAGTCGCCAGCGACACGATTAGCCCGATGTTCGCGCCTTCCGGCGTCTCAATCGGACAGATGCGCCCGTAGTGCGAGGTATGCACGTCGCGCACTTCAAAGCCGGCGCGTTTGCGGTTTAAGCCGTTGGGACCGAGCGCCGACAGCCGCCGCTCGTGGACAATCTGCGACAGCGGATTCGACTGGTCAACGACCTGCGACAATTCGCCGCGCGCGAAAAAGAAATCAATCGCGGCGGTCAGCGTCGGCACGTTAATCAACTGGTGCGGGAAGACCTCTTCCTCGCGCTTAATCGCCATCTGCTCTTTGATGCTCCGCCGCCACTTCGACAGCGCGGCGCGCAATTCGGTCGTGACCAAATCCTTAATCGTCCGCAAGCGGCGGTTTTCCAAATGGTCGATGTCGTCGATGACGCCGGTGCCGGCGCGCAACTGCAAAATGTAATTGCAGACGTTGTAAAAATCGTGGGCGGTGAACGTCAGGTCGCCGACATCGTCGCCGAATTTGCGGTTAATGCGAAAGCGCCCGATTTCGCCGAAACTGTAACGGATGGGGTCGAAAAAGCGGTCGTGAAAAACTTCCCACGCCTTCGATTGATTGATGACGTTGCCGGGGCGCAATTTCTTAAACAGCCACAAAATCGCCTCCTGGTGCGAGCGCGATTCGTCGAACCGTTTTTCCGTCGTGCCGAGCGTGTTCAAAATCAGCGGGTCTTTGATGTTTTCCTGCCGCAAAATTTCGATTTCAACCGCTAGCGGATTGCCTTGGTCGTCGGTTTTGCCCTCGAAATAATGAAGCAACGCCTTGCCGACTTTTTCGTCGAGCGGAATGTTGCTGTGAAATTTGATTTCGTTCTGTTTCAATTCTTCGTTGTATTCGGTTACTTGCGACACCAACACCGGCAATTTCTGGTCGTCGGCGGTGAGTTCGGCAATCGTCGTCGCGTTGAGCGGCACCATTTCGGTGGGGTAAAAACTGCGAATCACGTCGGCGTCGGTGTCGAGGAGCAGTTTCGTTTCTTTGACGGTGCCGTCGGGATTTTTGATTTCTTCGACGGCGAGGGCGCGGATAAACATCGTCGCGGCGATTTTGCCGGAGCGGTCGATTTTCACGACGAGTTCGTCTTTGGCGGTGGTTTCGACGGTAATCCACGAGCCGCGTTCGGGAATGATGCGCGCCGAGTAGAGCGTTTTGCCGGACGAGTGGACTTCGGTCGCAAAGTCCACGCCGGGCGAGCGCTGGATTTGCGTAACGATGACGCGCTCGGCGCCGTTGATGATAAATTCGCCGCCGCCAATCATCAGCGGCATTTCGCCGACATACACCCATTCGTCGATGACTTTGGCGCCCTGCCGCGAGGTCAGGCGGATGTGCATTCGCAACGGCGCGCCGTAGGTTTGTTTGAGTTGGCGACACTCGTCGGGCGAGTAGCGCGGGGGCTGAAGTTGATAGCCGAGATACTCCATTTTCATCGAGCCGTCGTAACTTTCGACGGGGAAAATTTCGCGCAAAACGGCTTCCAACCCGTCGTTTTTGCGCATATCCGGCGCCACGTCGGATTGCAGAAACTCCGCGTAAAATTTCCGTTGCGTTTCCATCAGGTCGGGCAACGGCAAGGACTTGAACGCTTTGCCATAGTAGCGGATGTTTTCAGCGGTGCTCATAATTTATCCTCTCGTGAAAAATGATTTATCGTTATTGAACTAAAAATCGGCGACGCAAGGCGCGGCGCCCAACGCCGCGGGACGAATTAACGGTTCGCCGTTTTTAATTGGTAATTTCTAATTGCCCGGTGGATTAGCGCCAAACGCGAAAAAAAACGGCTCGCATTTATTTTTTATAAATGAAGAGCCGCGTTTTCCGTCGTCGCTACGCAAGGAATGCAATCGCAATTAACGGAGTGAGGCGCGGGATTGTCGAATTTCCGCGGCGAAGAGCAAGAGAAAAATTTTAAGAATGGGGCTGGCATAGATAACGTGGTTATTTTTGCCTGTTTTGGTTATAAATTTTGAGCCATTTTTTGAGTGTTTTCAACTGCTCTTTGGCGTTACCGTAATTGCATCTGAACTCGCATTCTTTCAAAAATAAAGGAAACGCTTTTCGCGGGATGCCGTTGAATTTTCGCCAGTGCCGCTTCGCCTGATTCCAGAAATTCTCGATGCCGTTAATGTGGTTGCTACCGTCAACAAAATCTTCGCTGTGGTTAATCCGGTGGTGTTTGAATTCGGACACGTCCAGCGCGTTGTAAGCGCCGAAGCCGTCGGTATAAACCACGCTGTCAGCCCGTATTTTACGGCGAATTATCGGCATTAGCGTTTTCTTCTTGGCGTTTTTAATTACTTGGCTGTAAA
>JAISJR010000048.1 GCA_031261425.1 Planctomycetota bacterium | reverse complement strand
CTTTATTTTTTTCTCTTTTCTCTCTCCGTGCCTCTGTGGCTCTGTGAGAAATCTCTTGCTCTTTAATTCGTGTTAATTCGTCTAATTCGTGAAAATTCGTGTTAAGTTCTTTTCGTGTTTATTCGTGGATTCTCTTTTTTTTGCGCGTAACGTGAGATAATAATAGTCCGTAGGCGGACGCCATAAAAAACCGGACTTCTCGCAAAGTCCGATTTTCTCGAATAAAAATGGTCGGGCTGACTGGATTTGAACCAGCGACCTCTTGACCCCCAGTCAAGCACTCTAGCCAAGCTGAGCCACAGCCCGACGCGCCGTAGCGAAAGGGGATTGTAAATCGCCGCCGCCGATAAACAAGGGCGCGAACACGCGCGAACGCGCGCGTTGCGGCGGGGATTGCGCGGACGCGCCGCGTTGCTTAACCTTGAACAGCCGGCAGTGGACAGTGGACAGCGAACCGGCGGCTTTCGTAACTGCTCACTGCCCACTGCCCACTGTTCTCTAACCCTCTCGACAAAGGCAAAAAATATGACTTATCGCGCGCTCGCTTTTGACTTGGACGGAACGTTGCTCGACGCGAACAGCGCCTTAACCCCGACGGTGCTTCGCGCGGTAAAAATCGCGGGCGAGCGCGGCGTCAAGGTCTTTTTGGTGTCGGGGCGAATGGTGCCGTCGATGGTGCCGTATTGGCAACAGTTGCGCCTCACGACGCCCATCGTCGGTTACAACGGCGCGAAAGCCGTCCGCCCGCCGGACCCGCCGCTGTGGTCGCAGACCTTGCCGATTGCGCTGACCCGCGAAATCATCGCGTATGCCCGCGCGCGGCGGTGGGCGTTGCAATTATATTTCAACGATTGTCTCTATCCGCTTTACGACCTGCCGTTTAACCGTCAATACGCCGAATTCGCGCGCGTCGAATTTAAGGTTTTGCCGAGCAACGGCGAATTGCCCGCCGGCGAGCCGAGTAAAGCGTTGGTCGTTTGCGAGCCGGAGAATTTGGCGGCGGTTACCGCCGAAATGACCGCGTTCATTGCCGGACGCGCCGAAATTACCAACAGTAGCGGCGTCTATTGCGAAGTGCCGCCGCTCGGCGTGAACAAAGCCGTCGGACTAAAACACGCCGCCGCCGCCGAAGGGTTGACGCTGGCGGAAATCGTCGCGGCGGGCGACGGTCCGAACGACCGCGAGATGCTGGAACAATGCGGCGTCGGCTTGGCGATTACGACCGGCGATGCGGAACTGAACCGCGTCATTCCGCGCCATATTCCGGCAATGCCGGACGGCGGCATCGAGCGGGTGTTGGACGAATTCTTTGGGATTAAAATCTAAACCGCGGCAACTCCGCGCCTTCGTGAGAGAAAAAAGAAGTTCAGAAACCTGCCCCGTCCGCGCCGTTGCTTCGCCAAGCGGTTTATCTACCATTCGTAACAATTTTGCGGGCGCGATGATGACGGTCAGTTTTATTAACTTTCACGATAGGAATTGGCTATGACTAAAATCCATCCGACGGCGGTGATTTCACCGAGCGCGGAAATTGCCGACGAAGTCGAAATCGGCGCGTATTGTTACATCGGCGACCACGTCAAAATCGGCAAAGGCACGATTATCGAGCCGCAAGCGCGGGTATTGATTCACACGACCATCGGCGAGCGCAACAAAATTTCGTCGGGAGCGGTCATCGGCGGCGCGCCGCAGGACGTCGGCTACAAAGGCGAGCCGACCGAAATCTTCATCGGCAACGACAACACCATTCGCGAATTCGTAACCATCAACCGCGGCACGACCAAGCAAGACCGCAAAACGGTCATCGGCAACGACAATTTATTGATGGCTTACGTGCATATCGCGCACGACGACGTTATCGGCGACCACTGCATTTTCGCCAATATGACGCAACTCGCCGGACACGTAACTTTCGGCGACGGCGTGGTAACTTCCGCCGGCGTGCTGGTGCATCAGTTTGTCCATATCGGCAAGTATTGCTTTCTCGCGCCGAGCGCCACGGTCAATTCCGACGCCCTGCCGGGTTGCATTTATTTCGGTCATCCCGCCGAGGCGCGCGCCATCAACGTCGTCGGTTTGCAACGGCACGGCGTTACCGGCGCGCAACTCGGACACTTCAAAACCGCGTTCAAAAAAATCGTGCGCAGTGAGGCGACGACGCTCGACGCGATTGCCGAGTTGGAAAAAGAGGAATGGGCAAGCGAGCCGATGGTCGCCGAATTTATCGCCGCCGCCAAACAAAAAGGCGCGAGCGCCAAAGGTCGCGGCGGCGCGGCGGATTTCTGATGGGTTCAAAAAAACACTCCCCCGCCCCGTCTTGAAACAATTTCGCCGAAACCGGCAATTGTGGAGTGAGTTTGCATTTAACGGGGACGCCAAAAATGCTGTTGTCAACGATTAGCCGCCGCTTGTTCAACCGACCGGCGGGAGCGCTTGCCGACGCCGACGGGCAATACCGCAATTTCACCGGCAAAATCATTTACGGCGACACGGTCGCGTCGGTGCGCGACGCCACGTTTTCGTTGGAAGAAGCCAAAATTTATTGGCTCGACGGCGTGTGGCTTGAGGGTTTGTGGGAAGACGGCGTGTGGGAAGGCGGCGAGTGGGTGTTCGGTTTTTGGTATTACGGCATTTGGCTCGGCGGCGTCTGGCACGCCGGTTACTGGATGGACGGCGACTGGTTCGACGGACAATGGGAATTCGGCGTTTGGAAAAGCGGTCGCCGCCACCGGTAACGAGAGTTATCTAATTGCCGATTCTTCCAGCGCCAACTGCGCCCATAAATATAAATTCCAATCGCGGCGGCTACGGTGTTCCGCCAAGGCGCGCGCCGCGAACGCCGGTTTGCCGTAACGGAGCGGAGGCAAGGTCAATTCGCCCGTCCGCCACCACTGCGCCGCCGGCGGCGAAAAGCCCTGTTTGGGGCGCGTTAAAATTTCTTCCGGCAAAATTCCGCGTAGCGCTTTTTTTAATAAATACTTCGACGCGCCGCCGCCGAGCAAGCCGTTTTTGACCCGATACGCCGCCGGCAACCGCCGCGCGAAATCCGCCACGTCGCGGTCTAAAAACGGACTGCGCACTTCCAACGAATTGAACATCGACGCGCGGTCAACTTTCGGCAACAACTGGTCGGGCAAATATAATTTGACGTAATAGCGCGTCATTTTATCGACCGGATGCGGACTGGCGCAACTGTCCCACGCCGCGATTGCCTCGCTGTAAATTTCTTCCCACGGCGCGGCGTCGCCCAACAAGTCGGCGATTTCCGCGACCGCGAGCGGCGCGAGCAGAGCCGGAATCCAAATTTTCGGACTCTGCCCCGACGCGCGAAAAAAACGCCGCAACTTGAAACTTAACGCCAAATAATCGCGCCGCGCCGGCGAGCGGTCGGCGAGCCACGCCGCCGCCGGATGCAGACCGCGCGGCAAATAACGGCGATACCGCCACGCCCATTGCCAATAGCGGAGCGGCTCATAGCCGCCAAACAGTTCGTCGCCGCCGTCGCCGCCGAGCGCCACCGTTACGTGTCGCCGCGTCGCCCGCGCGAGCAAATACGTCGGCAACAACGAGTCGTCGGCAAAAGGCATATCCAATTTTTGCAACAGCGCCGCGTTTTCGCGGAGCGCGTCCCGCTCGGTTACGCGCGTCAAATGATGGTCGCAGTTGAGGTGTTTGGCGACCGCCGCCGCGAACGGCGACTCGTCGTAACTCGTCTCGGTAAAGCCAATCGAAAAAGTCGAAATCCGCCCCTGCCGCGCCGCGAGCGCCGCCACTGCCGACGAGTCAATTCCGCCCGACAGCCAGACGCCGACCGGCACGTCCGCCGCCAACCGTTTTTTGACGGCGCGCGTCAACACGTCGATAAGTTCCTCGGTCAGGCGCGGTTCGTCGGCAACGAGTTGCGGTTCAATGACGTAGTCCCAATACGGCGCGACGCGCAACGACAGGTCGGTTAAATCAAGCGTCAAATTATGACCGGCGGGAATTTGCGCGACCGCGCGATAGAGCGAGCGCGGCGCGGGAATGAAACCGTAAGCGAAGTATTTTTGCAAGGACGGCGGGTCGATGGCGAACGCCAAGTCGGGATGGGCGCGGAGCGCGGTCAGTTCCGACGCGAAAGCGAAAATGTCGTTTTGCCGCGTGTAAAAAAACGGCTTTTTGCCGAAGCGGTCGCGGGAGCAAAACAAGCGCCGCGCCGCGCGGTCGTGAACGGCGAACGCCCACATCCCGTCGAGTTTTTCCGGCAGATTCGCGCCCCATTCGCGGTAGCCGTGCAACAAAACTTCGGTGTCGGCGTGGTCGGTTTGGAAACGGTGTCCGCGCCCGCTTAACTCGCGCCGCAGTTCGCGGTGGTTGTAAATTTCGCCGTTGAAAACGACGGTCAATTCGCCGTCCGCGGTCGATAGCGGTTGCGCGGCGGCGGCGGACAAGTCGATGACGGCGAGGCGGCGATGGGCGAGATGAACGCGGCGGTCGTGATAAAAGCCCTCGCCGTCCGGTCCGCGATGCGCCAGCGCCGCCGCCATTTTCTCTAAAACGGCTTCGCGCTCCACGCCGCAATAGCCCGCGATGCCACACATATTTTTTCCCTTGTAACGAAGGGAACAAAAAAAATTAACAATTAACAATGGAGGAGATTAATCATCAAAATCGCTTCGCGAAATTTTAATAATCAACACCCAAATTGTTAATTGTCAATTTTTAATTGTTAATTGATTCACGCATGCTTCGCCGCCGTTCGCGCGTCGATTTCATCGACGAAGCCCATCAAGCCGCGGGCGCGCACCGGATGTTGCAATTTTTTCAGCGCCTTGGCTTCGATTTGCCGCACCCGCTCCCGCGTTACGTTGAACTTCCGCCCGACTTCTTCGAGCGTGTAAGTGTAGTCCTCGTCGCCGCCCAAACCGATGCCGTAGCGCAACTTGATAATTTCCCGCTCGCGAAAGGTCAGCGTTTCCAACACGTTGCGAATCCGGTCTTTTAACATATCGCGGCTGGCG
The DNA here is from genome assembly GCA_031261425.1 of Planctomycetota bacterium. Lineage (GTDB taxonomy): Bacteria > Planctomycetota > SZUA-567 > SZUA-567 > SZUA-567 > MS499-59. Next base: position 15,681 of record JAISJR010000048.1, on the reverse strand, counting down.
ATGTTAATCGGGCTATCGACGCTTTGGTCTTCGATAAAGTCGCCGAAATGCGTGTCTTCCGCGTCGCTCCCCTGCCCAATCGGCTTGTCCAACGAAATCGGACGCTTGCTGATTTTCAGCACCCGTTTCGCTTCCGGCACCGGAATATCCGCCTCTTTGGCGATTTCTTCGACGGTCGGCTCGCGCCCCATCCGTTGCACTAACGAGCGCGTGATGCGCCGCAAGCGGCTCATCGTTTCAATCATATGCACCGGAATGCGAATCGTCCGCGACTGGTCGGCAATCGCCCGCGTAATCGCCTGCCGAATCCACCACGTCGCGTAAGTCGAAAATTTGTAGCCGCGCCGGTATTCATATTTTTCGACCGCTTTCATCAAGCCGGTGTTGCCCTCTTGAATCAGGTCGATGAAACTCAACCCGCGATGGCGGTATTTTTTCGCAATCGACACGACCAAACGCAAATTGCCGTTCGCCAATTTTTTCTTGGCGACGCGATATTGCTCATAGCGCTCGTTCATCAGCCGCGCGCGCAACCGCAAATTCGGCAACGGCTCCCGCACAATTTCGGCGATTTCCACGAGGCGCTCTTCGGCGCGACGCCGGCGGCGCTTGTCGATTTCCGACAATTCTTTTTGTTCGCGCCACCGTTTGAGGTCTTTCTCCAAACGCGCGGACTCCGCCGCCAATTCTTCGATGTATTTTTTGAGCGGCATAATCCGCTCGGAGCGGAAGCCCAATTCTTCAATCAACATCGCGCTCCGGCGTTGGCGCGTTTTCAATTCCGCCAATAATTTCTCGCGGTCGCGCGCCGATAAATCCGGCGTCGCGTTAATTTTTTGCCACAGAACGCCGATGCGTTGGCGAAGCGCGGTCAGCGTCGCCACGTGCCCCGGCAAACGCGACAAAATATCGTTCTTCCCCATGCCGGCGGGCGTGTTGTTGCGAAGCATCCGGTCCAATCCCTCGCGATTTTCTTCGACCAACCGCCGCGCGCGCTCGACGTATTCGACCGCGAGCGGCGTCTCCATCACGCGCCGGCGGAAACGTTTGCTGTAAAGTTCAATGCCCGCCGCGTGCTGAATTTCCTGCTCGCGCGTCAGCAACGGAATCCCGCCCATTTCCGCGAGATACATCCGCACCGGGTCGTTGATGTCGCCCGCGTCGTCGTTCGCCAACAACTCCGGCGACAGCGTCGCGACCTCGGCGGTCGGGTCAAACGCCTCGCCCTCTTCCTCCTCGTCGGTCGGTTCGATATCGTCCACCGCCGCGTCTTCGGAGTCGTCGATAGCGACGATGCCGACGCCGCTCAACCGCGCCAGCACCACGTCGATTTCCTGCCCCGCCACGATGCTCGGCGACAAAATTTTGCTTAATTCGGTGTAGGCAACGTGGTCGCGCCCTTGCAATTTCGCGAGCAAATTGACCAACATTTCTTCGGTCAGTTTGGCGCCTTCGCCCTCGCTCTCGGGAAGCGCGACTTCTTCGATGACGACCGCGTCGCGTTCCGCCGGTTTGCGGTCGCGCGCGGGCGCGGCGAGGGACTTTTTCGCCGTTTTTTTGACGGGCGGAACCGTTTTTGCCGGAGCCGATTTCGCGACGGATTTCACCGGAGCCGTTTTCGTCGGTTTGCTTGCGGATTTAGCCACGGGCGCGAATTTCGCGACGGATTTCGCCGGTTTATTTTTGACGACGCCCGCCGGCTTCGCCGCAACTTTCGCGTTTGCCGTTGCCTTCGCGCTTTTTGCCGCGGCTTTTTTATCCGCGACTTTGCCCGCTTTGGCGGGCGCCTTTTTCGGCGCCGGTTTTGCCGGTTTGGACGCCGCTTTTTTCTTTTTATTATCAGCCATTTTTTTCACAGAAAGTTACGGAAGAAAAGTAAAGTTTTTTTGTCCGTTATTTTGTCCCGCCGTCCGGCTCTCGTTACATCTCACAGTTTTTTAATTTCATCGGCGGGTAAACCGGTAGCGTTGGCGACCACCTCCAACTTTAACCCCAGCGACAACATTCGTTTGGCGACTTCGATTATTCCTTCCATCTTACCCTCCGCTTTACCCTCCGCTTTACCCTCCGCTTTACCCTCCGCCTTACCTTCCGCCCTACCCTCCGCCCTACCCTCCGCCCTACCTTCCGTTTTCCCCAGCGTTAAACCTTTGTTTATCGCGTCGCGCATCCGCACGGCATTGTCCATTCGCGCTTTTTCCCGTGATTCGTAAAGCAGACGAGTTCGCTCGTCCGCCGACAATTCCATTAAAACCCCCACCGCTTTGCCCAGCATCGGACTCGTTTGCGCCAACATCGTCAGATTCTCCTTGTCATTCGTCCGCAAAAACTGCAACCAATCCCACGCCGCCGACCGGTCGTCTTTTAACGGTAATTTCGGCAATTCCAGAGTATGAATTTCCAGCAAATCGGTAAATGTCGATTGCGTCCGAGCATCGTAAAGTTTATAGCGGTTATGATAATCGGCGTTGTCCGCCACCCAAACAAAATCGGTGATAACCACGCTAATCACCCGTTTGACGGTGTCGTAATTGTCGCCTTTGCCGATTTGTTCGGTAACCATCTTCGCGGCGTAATAAACTATCCGTTCCCGCAACAGCGACATTTCTTCGACTTGAATTTCGACATCAATCACCTTGCCGGATTTGGTGTGAATTTTCACGTCAAGAACGCCGAGTTTGTCGTCTTTCGTTTCGCGATTGACGTGCGGGTCAACGATTTCCAATTTTTCGTATTCGTCCGCCGGCAAGTCCAACACGGCTTGCAAGAATGCCGTGAGAATATCAATGTTGCGCCGGTCGCCGAAAATCAACTTAAAAACAAAGTCCGACTTCGGCGACAGCAACGTTTTTTCAATCGAGGATTTTTTCATAGATTGTGCTTTTAAGCGAGAGTTCGCCCCCTCCCGGAAATCAATTCGTCGCCGCCATAAATTCCCGCAATCGCGCCGCGTATAAATCAATGTCCGACCGGCGGTTTAATTCCGTGACGCTAATTAGCAGGCATTGCGCCAACTGCGGATACCAACGTCCGAGCCGAATCCCCGGCTCAAATTGGTGCCCGAACGCGCGGAATAAAGCCATCACCGGTCGGTCTAACCGCAACACAAATTCGTTGAAATGCGCGCCGCCGAAGACCAACTCCGCCCCCGGCGCCGCGCCGAGTTGCGCCCGCGCATACGCGGCTTTTTGCAGGCACAATTCCGCCGTTTGCCGAAATCCTTCTTTGCCCATCACCGTCAAATACACCAGCGCCCGCAACGCGCACAGCGCCTGATTGGAGCAAATGTTGCTACCGGCGCGCTCGCGCTTGATGTGCTGTTCGCGGGCTTGCAAGGTCAACACAAAACCGCGCTCGCCCCATCCGTCCGCCGTTTCGCCGACAAGCCGCCCCGGCAAGTGGCGCGTCAATTTTTCCACGCAAGCGATATAGCCGCAAAACGGTCCGCCGTAATTCAACGGCATCCCCAACGGTTGCGCGTCGCCGACCGCAATGTCCGCGCCGAAATCGCCGGGCGGCGTCAACACGCCGAAAGCCAGAGGATTGCCCGCGACAATCAACAACGCGCCGTGTTGATGACAGGTCGCCGCCAACGCCGTCAGGTCGGCGACGCGCCCGAAAAAATCGGGATATTGCGCGATGACCGCCGCCGTTTGGTCGTTGACTTTTGCCGCGACGCTCGTCAAGCCCGCCGCCGCGTCGGGCGCGTAATCCAAGACGCGATGCGTAAAAAATTTCCGGTCGCCGTGGCTTCGCAGAACTTCGCGATAGTGCGGATTCAGCGTCGTGTCATAAATTATTTCGCGGCGTTTGGTAACGTTTTTCGCCATCACCGCCGCTTCGTAAATCGCCGTGCCGGCGTCATACAACGACGCATTCGCGACGGCGAGCCCCGTTATCCGCGCGATTGCCGTCTGAAACTCAAAAATCGCCTGCAACATCCCTTGGCTGATTTCCGGCTGATACGGCGTGTAAGCCGTGTAAAATTCGCTCCGCGCGCAAATTTCATCGACGACCGCCGGAATGTGGTGCCGATACGCGCCGCCGCCGATAAAGTAGTCGCCGTCGCGTTGCGGCGAATGATTCCGCGCCGCCAAGTCGTGCAAATGCTCGTTCAATTCCCATTCGCTAAGCGGCGGCGGCAAATTCAGCGCCGGCGCGCGCAACGCCGGCGGCACCGCGGCGAACAATTCGCCAATCGCCGAAACGCCGACCGCGCTCAACATCGAAGCACGGTCGGCGGCAGTGTGAGGAACGTAACTCATAACTTGGCTGTCTTAATAAACGTCGTCCGGTAATTTCTAAATTAAAAATTACAAATCAAAAATTACGAATACTGGATTGAACTTAAAAAATTGCGCGAAGCGAATTTTGAGCATCAAACTCCGTCATTTTTAATTTTTAATTCTTAATTTTTAATTGTCTTTTCCCGCCGGCAAAAATTCGCGATACTTTTCGGCGCTTAATAAATTTTGGGTTTCCGTAACGTTTGCGACCGATACTTTGAAGAGCCAACCCGCGCCGTAGGGGTCGGCATTAACCGCGCCCGGATTGTCGTCGAGCGTTTGATTCACGGCGCTGACTACGCCGCCGAGCGGCGCATACACCGGACTGGACGCCTTGACCGACTCGACCGCGCCGGCTTCGCCGTTTTGGGCGACGGTCGCGCCGACGGACGGCAATTCGACGAAAGTGATGTCGCCGAGTTCGTCCTGCGCGTGGTCGGTAATGCCCACGGTGGCGACGCCGTCTTTGACCGCCACCCACTCGTGTTCGCGCGTGTAAAGCAAATCGTTCGGAATTTTACTCATCGTCAAGACCCGTTATCGCCGCTGTGGATAAAGCCGCTGGCGGATAAATTTTTCTTGGTCGAGCGGCGCGGTATAATTATACCCAACCGCCTCCACTATCAACAAACAAAACGCAAGATTGTAAGGTAAATTCCCGGCTTGGCAAGGCGCGATTACGGGGCGGCAATAAGCGTCGCCCTTCGCGCAAGAGACCGCCTTAAAAGCGCGGCGAGCAATTTAAGCGTGGCTAATTTTAAGGTTTTTAAGTTGCTTAAGAATCTTTAAGATTCTTAAAAACCTTAAACCCCTCGCACGCTCACCAGAGGCAAAATGTCCCTCGCCCGCGTCGTCAATAATTTTGACCAACTCGACCGTCTGGCGCTCGGTTCCTCGGCGGCGCATCGGTTGCATCCGCTCGTCAAAATGTTGACGACTTTTTTTTATATCGTCGCGGTGGTGTCGTTGCCGTCGTCCGCGCTGACCGCGCTCGCGCTGTTCGCCGCGTATCCGCTCGCGGCGATGACGCTGTCGCAAACGCCGTGGCGACCGTTGCTCGCGCGCCTGGCGTTGGCGATGCCGTTTTCGCTAATGGGCGGTCTCGGCAACGTCTGGGTCAATCAACAGACCGCGTTTTATTGCGGCGATTGGGCAATCACGCAGGGCGAAATTTCGCTCGTGTCGATTATGCTGAAAACCGCGCTGACCGTGCTCGCGGTGTTGATTTTGATGGCGACGACGCCGTTTGTGGCGCTCTGCGCCCAGTTGGAAAAATTGCGCGCGCCGAAAATCGTCCGCCTGCAATTGGCGATGACCTATCGCTATATCGCAACGCTGTTGGACGAGGCGACGACAATGACGATTGCGTATCGCCTACGCGCGCCGCGCCAGAAAAATATCCGCTGGCGCGACATCGGCAGTTTTTTGGGGCAACTGTTGGCGCGAAGCATCGACCGCGCCGAACGGGTTTATCAAGCGATGCAATGCCGCGGTTTTAACGGCGAATATCCCGCGCCGCGCCCCGCCGCGCCCCGCGCGCGCGATTACCTTTATTTGACGTTTTTTACCGCCGCGCTGTTGGCGGGACGATGGTGGGCGTGATTTAGAGTTTAGAGTTTAGAGTTGAGCAATGGAGTTATTTTCAAAATGCGCGAAGCGCAACCATTACCCAACTCTCAACTCTAAACTCTGAACTTTGAACTCTAAACTTTCAACTTTTAACTTTCAACTTTTGCCCTACAATCCCGTGCCGCTCCCGTCAGCAACCAATGAGTAAAAAATATGTTTGAATCGCTTACCGACAAAATGACCGGCGTTTTTCGCACGCTCGCCGGCACCGCCAAAATCAGCGAAAGCAACGTCGAAGAAGCCGCCCGCCAAGTCCGCCTCGCCCTCCTCGAAGCCGACGTGTCGCTCTCCGTCGTCAAAGGATTTGTCGAGCGCGTCAAAAACGAAGCGCTCGGCGAAAAAGTGTTGAACGCCGTCAAGCCGGGCGAGCAGTTCGTCAAAATCGTCCACGACGAATTGGTCGCCTTGCTCGGCGGCGAACGCGACGGCGTCCGCTGGCAGGAAACCGCGCCGACCGTCGTGATGCTCTGCGGTCTGCAAGGCGCGGGCAAAACCACCGCCGCCGGCAAGTTGGCGCGCCGCTGGCAAGCCGAAGGCAAAAAACCGCTCCTCGTCGCCGCCGACGTGCAACGTCCCGCCGCCATCGAACAATTGAAAATTTTGGGCGCACAAATCAACGCGCCGGTGCATTTTCAAACGGGCGGCGATCCGGTCGCCATCTGCCGCGAAGCGCTCGCCGTCGCGCGGGAAAACAATCACGACGTTATCATCCTCGACACCGCCGGTCGGTTGCACGTGGACGACGCGCTGATGACCGAATTGGAAAACATCGCGTCCGCGACCGAGCCCGCCGAAATTTTATTTATCTGCGACGCGATGATTGGGCAAAGCGCGGTCGATACGGCGTTGGAATTTAAGAAACGCCTCGCGCTCACCGGCGCCGTGATGACGAAACTCGACTCCGACGCGCGCGGCGGCGCGGCGCTGTCGTTGCGGGCGCTCACCGGCGTCGGCATTAAATACGTTTCCGTCGGCGAAAAATTGGACGCGCTGGAAGAGTTTTATCCCGACCGGATGGCGGGGCGCATTTTGGGAATGGGCGACGTGGTGTCGCTCGTGGAAAAAGCGCAACAGGTCATCGACGAGCGCGACGCCGAAAAAATGCGGGAGCGACTGGAAAAGAACGAATTTACCTTGGAAGATTTTCAGAAACAACTTGCGCAAATAAAAAAGTTGGGTAGCATCAAAGAACTGTTGAAATTGGTGCCGGGAATAGGCGGTAAAATCGCCGAACTCGACATCGACGAAGGGCGTTTTCGCAAAATTGAAGCCATTATCCAAAGTATGACCGTCGAGGAGCGGCGGCATCCCGAAATTCTGGGGCATAATCGTCTGCGCCGCATCGCGTTGGGTTCGGGACACCGCGACGCCAAAGGCGAACCGTTCGTCAAACCGGTGCGCGAATTGCTGGATATGTTCGGCAAAATGCGCAAGATGATTGGCAAAATGGGGAAAATGGGCTTGTTTTCCGCCGCCGGCGCGAGCGCCGATTTGCTAAAAAATGACGGCGAAAACGGCGACGCGCCGGTCGATATGAGCGGAATGCCGCAAATTCCCGGAATGCGCCGCGCGTTGGGGCAATCAAAACACGCCGGAACCAAAGCGACGCGCGACGTAAAAAAAGAACGCAAAAAAGAAAAAGCGCGCAAAAAACATCGGCGGTAACGACAATTTTTTTATCGGTAATTTTTAATCGCAGGAGAAACAGAATGTCGGTCAGTATTCGTTTGAAACGTATGGGGCGGGTGCATCTGCCGTTTTACAACATTGCCGTTTTTCCGACGTTGGCGCGGCGGGACGGTCAGCCGATTGAAGAATTGGGGTTGTTTAATCCGGCGCCGCGCGGCAAGCAAGAGGCGTTGCGGTTGAATCTTGAGCGGGCAAAGTATTGGTTGGAGCAAGGCGCGAAACCGTCGGACACCGTGGCGAAAATTTTCCGCGACAACGGTCTAAAAGGCGACTTGTGGGCGAGCGCGCCGCGCAAAAAATCGAAATCCGCGCCGAAGAAGCGCGTCAAACCGGCGGCGGACGCGAAACCGCGCAAACCGCGCACCGCGAACAGCAAATTAACCGCCGACCGCCAAAAGAAAGCCGGCGCGGCAAGTTAAGCGCGAAGCAATCATTCGGCAACAAAGAGGGCGACCGTCGCGCGGTCGCCCGTTTTTTTGTTTGCCGGACGGCAATTAAACATCTTGACCTAATTACGCCGGATGGGCGATTTGCATTCTCGGAGGCACGGAGATAAAGCCAATTGCGGTTGCTCTATTCAAACCGAGCGAAGCGAAGGTTAGTGTGCTTTCCAAATTGCCACGCCTTTTAAGGCGTGGTCGGCGGTCAAAAAAGAATGGGCTTTAGCCCAAATAAATCCTTCGGCTAAAGCCGGTCATTTTCTACCGCGAACCACGCGCTAAAGCGCGTGGCAATTGAATAGAGCATCGCCAAAATAGAATTTCTCCGTGTCCGCCGTGCCTCCGTGAGAAAAAAGGAAGTTAGGAAAACAGGTTTATTCTTAACGGCGCAAATTTTCACCCCGCGATTTCCCGCTTCTCGAACAGATACGCCGCGAGGAACAGCGTCGCCGCCAAGTATAGCGCGGCATACGCCGTGCAGTCCGCGACATACGTCAGCGGAATCGCCACTTCGTATTTCAGCGCTTCGCTGAGCCACAACGCCTGCACCGCCGGCGCCAACATCCGCCCCGCCGCCAGCCACTCGCCGCCGTAGGTCGCGTAAAAATAATCCACCGTCAGCCCGCCGGCGAATAAGCCCAAACACAGCGCGAAATTCGCCGTCATTTTCAGGCGCGTGCTGAACGCCACCGCCAACCCCGCCAACAGTAAAATCGCTTCCCACATCAACAGCGCCGCGAGCGCCACTTGCCAATCATACGCGCCGAATTTGCCGCCGCCGAACGCCCATTGATAATCCGGCGTTACGAACAGCAACGCCAAAAACACGCCGGATAAAATGCCGAAAAAAGTCAGCGAAAAACTGCCGACCCAACTCTTGCCGCTAAAATAATTGCGCCACGTCGCCGCCGCCAAGCCGCCGCCAATCGCCAGCATCGTCCCGCCGAAAGACGCATAGTCAAAATTTTCATACGCCGCGACGTTCGCGCCGAAACGCGCCGTCAATAAAATCAACATCGACCACGCCGCCACCGCCAGCGTTATCGCCGCCGCGACGCCGGCGAATTTGCCGGCGATAAACACGAGCCGTCCGACCGCTTTGGTCAGCACCGTCAGCGCGGTTTTTTCTTCGATTTCGCGGTTAATCACGCCGGCGGCAATCAGCACCGCCAACCCCAAACCGGCAATCAGCACGGTCGAAAGTCCCATGCCCGCGACCGCGCGTTGCGCCGACAAATGGTCGCCGGCGGCGAGCGTGTAAATGTGCGCGCCCGACAGCGGCGCCGCCAACACCAACAGCGCGACGATAATCAACACCAAGCCGTAAGCCGGTTGGCGAATGGCTTCCCCAAAGGTGTTGGTAAGAATGGCGTAAAATTGGCGCATGGGAGTGGGAAGTGAGCAGTGGACAGTGAGCAGTGAGCAGTGAGCAGTGGTGAAGTTTTTTTATTAAAGTTGTTTCCAATACGCGGTTGGTTCTATTCAAACCGAGCGAAGCGAAGGTTAGTGTTAATTCGTCTAATTCGTGAAAATTCGTGGATAATTTCTTTTATCAAAATTCGTTGTTCGCCAATTCGTAATCGTCTTCTATCGCTTGTCCAAGCGGGCGCTTAAAGCCGACGTTTTTCTGCCGGTATTGGGCGATGAATTTTTTGAGAATGGCATCGACCAAATCGGGATTGAACGGCTTGGCTAAATGGTCGTCCATTCCCGCCGCGAGCGCCTCTTCGCGGTCGCAGTCCTGCGCGTTGGCGGACAACGCGATAATCGGCAGGCGGTCGCCTTGCGGCAATTTCCGAATCGCCCGCGTCGCGGCGTAGCCGTCCATCACCGGCATCGCCAAGTCCATTAAAATCGCGTCGTAAATTTTGCCCGCCGTCGCCGCCGACCGGAATTTCTCCACCGCCACTTCGCCGTCCTCCGCCGTGTCGATTTCATAATCCATACTTTCCAGCGTGTCGCTCGCGACCATCATATTGATCTCGTTGTCGTCAACCAACAACAGGCGCCGCGCGGCGGACGCGACGGTCTCGCCGTTTTTCGCGACCGACGTGTTGAGGCAAACGGTAAAGCGGAAAATCGCGCCGCCGTCCGGCGCGGCGACCGCTTCGATTTCGCCGTCCATCATTTCGATTAGCCGCCAGCAAATCGACAAGCCCAGCCCGATGCCGCCGTATTTGCGGGTGCGCGAGGCGTCGGCTTGCGCGAACGGCTGAAAAATCACTTTCAATTGCTCCGGCGTGAAGCCGATGCCGGTGTCGCGCACGACGAACTCATACATCGACGCCACCGCGCTGCCGGATTTTTTCCGCACCGACAAGGCGATGCCGCCTTTTTCGGTGAATTTCAGCGCGTTGTCCAACAGCGTGCGCAAAATTTGCCGCAACCGCAATTCGTCGCCAATCACCGCCGTGGCGGCGTCCATTTCCACCTTCCACGTCAGCCCCTTGTTCGCCGCCTGCGGAGCAAACTCGTCGCGGATTTGCTCCACCAAAGCGCGCAGATTGAACGGCAATAAGAGGACTTTCAGTTCGCCGTTTTCCAACTGTTTAATGTCCAATAAATCGTCGATGATGCGGGTCAGCGAATTTGCCGAATCGGTAATGGACGCGAGATAACCCTGTTGCTGGGCGGTCAGCGCCGTCTTTTTCAACAGCGCCAGCGTCCCGATGACGCCGTTCAGCGGCGTGCGGAGTTCGTGGTTGATGTTGAGCAAAAATTCGTTTTTGAGTTTGGCGCTTTTTTCGGCGGCGCGGCGAACCTCGTGCAGTTCCTGCTCGCGCAAAACGAGCGCCCGTTGTTTGGCGCGCAACGCCACGGACGCGGCTAATTGCAATTCTTGTTCATGCGCCGTCTGCGTGGCTAACAATTTCTTTACCAGACGATTGTCGCGGTAATAACCGGCGATAAATTCCTGACCGGCAAGCGTCATTTTCGCCGGCGTGATTTCCACCGGCAACAATTGTCCGCCGGCGAGGATATGGGTAAATTCAAACGGCGCCTCGTCGCGCAAATGTTCGGTTAAAAAACTTGCCGAGTCGGCGCCGTTCGGCTGTTTCGGCGGCAACAACTCGTCGAAACGCCACAGCGCCGCGCGGTCGTCCGGCAGTTGCAGTAAATCCACCGCCGCCGGATTGCAGTGCACGACTCGATTTTCCGTGTCCCAAAGAATCACGCCGAGCGGCGTTTGGTCGATTACCGCGGCGATTTTCCAGTCGAAATCAGCCAACCGAAGCGAATTTTTAGCAGTCATCAGCAACATCCTCAATTTAAGAGTTGCGGCGCATTTTCGACAAAACGCGGAAATAGGGAATGGGGGAGCGGAGTGCGAGCGGTAGAAAGAGCAAAAATAGGACCGCCCCGTTTTTAATTCTTTAATCGGTTAATTGCGCGGCAACGCGGCAGCAAACGTCTCGGCGGCGGCTTCCAATTCGTCGCCGACGCGCGAGTAGCGCGACAGGCATAAATAATACGCCGCCATCGCCGGAATCCCGACCAATAGACCGACGACCGTCGTTCCCAACGCTTCGCCGATGCACGCCGTCATCATCGCGCTCCGCAAGCCCTCGGTCGCTTCCGCGCCCATCGCGTTGAACGCTTTCGTCAAGCCCAGCACCGTGCCGAGCAAGCCCAGCATCGGGCTTAACGTGCCGATGTGCGCCAGATAATTGATTTCCTGCCGCACCGGCGCGAGCGCCCGCCGTCCGGCGCTTTCCATCGCCGCCGTAACGCGGTCGAACGTTTCCCGCCGCGCCCGCAGTCCCGCGAGCGCCAACGCGCTCAACGCCGACGGACTGGCTTCCGCGCTGTGTTGCGCGGCGTCCGCGTCGTGGTTCGCGAGGTCGTCCAACAGCCGCCGCGACAAACTCTCCGGCGCGATGCGTTGCCGCCGCGTGCCGAGCAAAATATGCGCGATTAAAAACAGCGCGGCAAACAGCAAAACGCCAAGCACGGCGTTGATTTGCCAGCCGTAACTCAAAACTTGCAACAGCGTAACTTCGGCGTTGTCGGCGGTCATCGGCGATTCCTTTTACGGTGGTTACAGTGGAAAAAGAGCAGAGATTGTTGTCCACGAATTACACGAATTACACAAAATTAAAGAGCCGGGAAACGGACAAAAAAATTGGAAAGCACATTAACTTTCGCTTCGCTCGGTTTCGTGAAAATTCGGGTTAAGTTCTTTTCGTGTTCATTTGTGGCTTCTCTTTTTTTTGCGCGTAACTCAAGTTAAGAATTAAAAATTGTGGGGTTTGATGGACAAAATCGCTTCGCGCAATTTTAACAGTTACTCCACTATTTTTAATTTTTAATTTGTAATTTTTAATTTCTATACCTGCTCGCCAAACAACGCCGTCATCGCCGCCTGCAAATCGACCGGCAACGGCGCGGTTATGGTCGCTCCGTTACCCGGCAAGGTTAGACGCCACGCATGCAACGCCTGCCGGCGCAAGCCGGTTAGTTGTTTGGCGCGTTGATTAGCCGCGCGGTCGCCGTATTGGTCGTCGCCCAAAATCGGGCGCCCGAACGCGGCGGCGTGGACGCGAATTTGATGCGTCCGTCCCTCGCGCGGGCAAAATTCCAATAAACACGCCGGAAATTCCGCGTTCGCCGCCGCCAAGCGATACGCCGTCGCCGCCGTTAAACCGCCTTTTTTCACGACGCGCACCGGTCGGCGTCCGCCCTGCCATTCGCTCAAATTCCGCTGAATTATTCCGGCGGGATTGGCGGGAACGCCGGCGCAAATCGCGCGGTAAATTTTTTCCACGCGCCGCCGTTTGAACGCCTCGACGATTTGGGCAAGCGCCGCCGCGTGGCGGGCGAACAACGCCGCGCCGGTCGTGTCGCGGTCTAATCGATGCGCCGGCGAAATTTCCGCGCCGAATTTTTGGCGAACGCGCGTCGTTAAATCGTCGTCGCCGCCGGTAACGGTTTCAATCCCCGCCGGTTTGTTGACCGCCAAATAATCGGCGTCTTCGTATAAAAGTTCCAACTCATTGCTCATCGCCGCGCGCCCGCTAATATGCCACAAATTTGGAGAGGGAAAAGGAAAGAGGGAAAAGGGAAAAGATTTTTTTGCGAAACATTTCCCGCTTCCCTTTCCCCTTTTCCCTCTCCCCTGACGGAATGTTAGGAGAGGCAATGCTCATTCGCAAGCCGAAAATCACCGACATCAACGCCATTCACCAACTCATCAAACCGTTCGCCGAGGCGCGGCGGATGTTGGCGTTGCCGCTGGGGAATTTGACCGAGCGGTTGCGCGATTTTTTGTTGTTGGAAGTTGACGGCGAACTTATCGGCGCGGTCGCCGTGCATATCGTTTGGGACGATTTGGTGGAAATCCGCTCGCTCGCCGTGCGCCCCGAACGGCAAAAGCAGGGTTACGGGAGCGCGCTCATCGACGCCGCGCTGAACGAGGCGCGGGAAATCGGCGCGACGAAGGTTTTTACGCTGACGTTCGTGCCGGAATTTTTTCAGAAGCACGGTTTCGCGGTCATCGACCGCCACGAATTGCCGCATAAGGTCTGGCAGGATTGCACGCATTGTCCGCTGTTTCCCGACTGCGGCGAAACCGCGCTGGCGCGAAATTTAGAGTTGAGAGTTAAGAGTTGAAAGTTTAGCGGAGGAGTTATTTTTAATAATGCGCGAAGCGCAACCTCTGCTTAACTCTAAACTCTTAACTCTCAACTCTGAATCTTGACTTCCCGCCGCCGCCGCTTACAGTCCGCGCCGTTTTGCCGACCGATAATTTTCGGGGAATTAGCTCAGTTGGGAGAGCGCCTCGCTGGCAGCGAGGAGGTCAGCGGTTCGAACCCGCTATTCTCCACCAATAATTTAATAACACGCCGGACGCCAAGTCCGGCGCGTTATTTTGAAATAGCGGTTACCCCTTAAACCCCTTGACAATCCCCGCGCCGCAATTAAGTAAGTATTCCGCTTTGTCCGCAGGAGTGGCGCAATGACCAACGCAGAGCATAAAAAATTCGGCGAGAATTTTGGCAAGACGCTCATCGACCTCGGTAAAATCGCTTTTGGCGGCGTGGTCATCGGCGGTTTTATGAAACTTGACGCTTCGCCGGAAATCGTTATTTCCTCCGGTTTAATTTTCGCTATCGCCTTTTCGGCTTTTGGTCTTTGGCTTGTTGTCAAAAGGAGTTAATCATGTTTTTATTCGGAATGGCTTTTCTCATCGTTGGTTTGCCGCTCGCCATCGCCGGCTTTTATCTCAGCCGCCCCAATCCCGACGAGCCCGCCGCCGATTGAAATTTCCCTCCACGGAGGACTGAGGCGGACTATCCGCTAACAGTCCGGCGCGGTTGCCACCCCTCCGCGGAGGGGGATTTAGTTTGTCGCGCTTCGCGCAAGTTCAATCTTCAAATTAGTTAAAAGCGTTCTAATTACGCAAACAAATTGTCCGCCGCCGCGTCCGGCGCGGGTTTCGCCGCCGGCGCGATTTCTGGCGCCGGACTTTCTCCCGCCTCGCCGTTCGCCGCCCCGCCCTTGAATAACGAAGTCGCCAGCATAAACGATTTTGGCGTCCAGCGGCTATTGCCGGCGTCCTCGCCGATAAGCCGCGCGGCGGCGACCGTTTTGGCGTCGAGGTTGTCGAGGTGGTGTAACGCGAACGCCTCGGGAATGGCGGGCAAAACCGGCGAGCCGTATTCCATTTGCCCGTGGTGGCTCAAAATCAAATGTTGCAACAAGTATTTTTTCAGCGGCGGAAAATGCGGCACCGTCGCGGCGCGCTCTTCCACCATTAAATTGCCGATGGAAATGTGTCCGAGCAGTTTGCCGCGGTCGCTGTATTCGATGCTCGCGCCCAACGCCAATTCTTCGATTTTGCCGACGTCGTGCAAAATAATGCCGGCGACGAGCAAGTCGGCGTTCAGTCGCACCGCGTTTTGGGCGAGAATCGCGCGACCATAGCGGAGGATGGTCGCGGTGTGTTCGAGCAGTCCGCCGACGCAGGCGTGGTGAAACGCCCGCGCGGCGGGCGCGCGAAAAAATTGGGCGCAAAAATTTTTGTCGGTGAAAAAGGCGTCGAGCAACGCCCGATAATCGCGGTCGGCGAGCGCCGCGAGCGCCGCGAAAATTTCTTGTTCAAGCGCGGGCAGGTCGGCGGAACTGACCGGCAGAAAATCGGCGGGATTGACTTCGCCCGCGCGCGCGGCGCGGATTTTTTCGACGCGCAGTTGCAGTTGGTCGCGATAACTTTCGACCATACCGGAAATTTTCACCGCGCCGCCGACGGTCAGCGTCGTCAGGATATTTTTCGGCGCGTCCCACAAATTGCCGCCAATCGCGCCGGTGGCGTCGCCGAGCGACAGCCGCAAATACGGCTTGCCGTTTTTGGCGACGGACAGCGACGCCTCGCGCAACGCATAAAACCCCGCGACCAATTCCCCGTCGGTAAATTCATTGATGGCGCGGCGCATTGATGACCTTTCGGGTGAAGAGCGTATCCACGAATTTTCACTAATAAAAAAGAGAGATTTTTATCCACGAATTACACGAATTACACGAAATAAAAAGCCGGAAAACGGACAAAAAAATTTGGAAAGCCCACTAACCTTCGCTTCGCTCGGTTTCGTGTTAATTCGTCTAATTCGTGAAAATTCGTGTTAAGTTCTTTTCGTGTT
>JAISJR010000046.1 GCA_031261425.1 Planctomycetota bacterium | reverse complement strand
ACGAACAAGAAAGCCGTCGCCTTGATTTCGCTGAAATACCGGGTGCGTAAAAGCGACGTCAAAGATATGGTCGAGCGTCAGGTCGTCAATTTTCGCCAACTTTTTCCCGAATACGACGGCTACAAAATTTATTTGGGCATTGGCGGGATGAGTTTCGACAAAGGCGTTATCGACGAAGCGAAGAAACTCGGCATCGGCTTGCTCCAACAAAAAGGCGAAATCGTCGAATACGTCAACGATGAAGTTAAACCGTATTAGACCGTCGCGGAAATAACTACCGGTTGCCAATTATTTCATTTTCCCCGCGCCACAAGGTGCGGGGAATTTTTTTTGCGGCGGCTTTATTCCATTGCACGCATTTTAAGGCGTCGCCGCTAAATACATTCTTTTAACGGACGGTTTTGCCGCCGCCAATCTGCGCCGACACCGCGTCGCCTAACGCGATGTTGACAATCAACGCGATACCCCAAGCGTTGGCGTTCGCGGAGGCGAGCGGTTTTAAGATGCCGCTTCGGCGGCGCATTGGGCTAAAAACTTTTGCCGCCATTCGCGCGCGCGCGCCAAATCGGACTTGCGCCCGCGGTGTTCGCGGTAAAGATGCCACAGCGCGACCGGCGTATTCAGCGCCGCCATCAGCAACACCGTGAAAATTCCGGCGAGAAGCATAATCGGCAAAAAAATGATTTTAACGACGCGCGGCATCGACCTCTCCCGTTTGCAAACTGAAAATTGACCGTTAAAAATTAAACGCGATAAAACTTATCGGGCGGGATTTTAATAATTAGCGGCGGATTTGTTAATCGTTAATTTTTAATTGGTATTTTTTCGCCGTGCCTTCTAAAATTCCCTCGCGAATTTTGCGACCGGCATAGCGCCGGTTATTTTTTTTGTCCCCGGAAGCAATTAAAATCGGTGATTGGCATCGGTTCGCGCATCTCTCCACCACATTACCGGTAACCCGCTATGTCCGCCCCGCTGAATGCCGCGCAACGCGAAGCCGTAGCCGTGCCGTCCGGCGCGTTGTTGTTGTTAGCCGGCGCCGGCACCGGCAAGACGCATACCGTCATCGCCCGCATCGCCGCGTTGCTCGAACACACGCCGCCCGAAAACATCCTCGCCGTTACTTTCACCAACAAAGCCGCCGGCGAATTGAAAGCCCGCTTGCGGCAAACCTTGTCGCGGCGGCAAACCGCCGACCGCCTGCTCGCCTGCACTTTTCATTCGCTCGGACTGCAAATCCTGCGCCGCGACGCCGCCGCCGCCGGCTTGGAAAAAAATTTTACCATCGCCGGCACGGGCGAACAATTGGCGCTCGTCCGCCAAGCCGCGCGTAATGTCAATACGCTCGCGCGCCTCTCGCCGCCGGATTTGCTGACGCGCCTCAGCCGCCTCAAAGGCGCGGCGCTCTCGCCCGCCGAATTTTCCCGCCAAGCGTTCAGCGAAAGCGATGCCGCGCTCGCCGCCGTCTATCGCAAATATCAGGAAAGATTGCGCTTGCGCGGCGTGGTCGATTTCGACGATTTGTTGTTGCTCGCCTATCAATTGCTCACGCAAAACGCCGCCGCGCGGGATTATTGGACCACCCGTTTCCGGCAAATTATCGTCGATGAATTTCAGGACACGAGCGAGTTGCAATATCGCTTGGTGAAAACGCTGGCGCAAAAATGGGGCAACGTCTGCGTCGTCGGCGACGACGACCAGTCGATTTATTCGTGGCGCGGCGCCGCGCCGCAACATTTGTTGAATTTCGCGCGGGACTGGGACGACGCGAAAATTATTTTTTTGCGCGAAAATTACCGCTCGACCAACGCGATTCTCAAAGTCGCCAACGCCGTCATCGCCAATAATCAACAACGCCACGCCAAAGAATTATTTTCGGCGCGCGACGGCGGGGCGCCGCGCCTGTGGGAATGCGCCGACCCCGAAAGCGAAGCCCGACAAATCGCCGGTGAAATTCGCGACCGCCTCGCGGCGGAGAAAAACGTCGCCGCCGATTTCGCGATTATCGTCCGCGCCAACGCGCTCACGACGCCCATCGTCCAACAACTCGCCGCCGAAAAAATTCCGTTCACGGTCATCGGCGGCGCGTCGTTTTTCGACCACAAAGAGGTCTTGGACGTGCTGGCGTTTTTGACGCTCGCCGTCAATCCGGCGGACGACGGCGCGTTGCGCCGGATTATCAACACGCCGGCGCGCGGCATCGGTGACGCGGCGCAGAAAAATTTAATCGCCGCGGCGGCGCAAAAAAATCGTCCGCTGTCGGCAATGCTGTCGGCGGCGGACGCCGAATTGTCGCCGGCGGCGGCGAAAAGTTGCCGCGATTTTGCCGCGCAAATTGCCCGTTGGCAAAAAACCGTCCGGGAAAATCCGCGCGCGGTCGTCGAACAAATTATTGCCGACACCGCCTATCAAGACGAAGTCGAACACCTTTACGACACGCCGCTGACGCGGGCGGCGCGGATGGAAACGGCGCGGGAAGTGGGCGCGGATTTGGCGCGATTTTTAGACCACGGCGGCGACACGGCGGACTATCTCGCCGAAACCGCGCTGGCGCGCACGCGCCGCGAAGCGCCGGATAAAAAAACGGACGGCGTCAGCGTTATCACGATGCACTCGGCGAAGGGGTTGGAGTTTCCGGCGGTGTATGTGGCGGGCGTCGAGGAAAACATTTTGCCGCATCGCCGGAGCGTCGCCGAAGAAGATGACGACGAAGAAGAAAGCGGCGGCATCGACGAAGAGCGGCGTTTATTTTACGTGGCGATAACGCGCGCGCGGTCGGAATTGACGATTAGTTATTGCCGGCGGCGCGGCGGGCGCGGCGACTCCGGCAAAATGAAAGCGCAACTGCCGAGCCGTTTTCTCGGCGAGATTCCGCCGGCGTTGCTCACGACGCAAAGTTGCCTGCCGACCGACGCCGAACGCGCGGCGATTTTCGCGGCGATGCGCGAGAAGTTGGCGCAATAAAATTAGAGTTGAGAGTTGAGAGTTCAGAGTTACAAAAAATTACGATTATCGTTGCCACGCCTTGGTCTTGGCTTAAAATGCGCGGTTCCAAATTTTAACCGGTGGAGGATTTATGGACTTTTCCAAAATGCTTGAACAAGCGCACACCTTTGGCGAAATGTTGGACAAGAAAACCAAGCAACACAAAGTCAGGATGAAAAAACTGCGCGTCGAAGCCGCGGCGGGCGGCGGAATGGTCAAAGTCGTGATGGACGGCGACAACAAAATCATCAAACTCGACATCGAAAAAGAAGTCATCGACCCGAACGACATCGAACTGCTGGCGGACTTAATCATCGCCGCCGTGAACGACGCCACCGCCAAAGTTACCAGCGCGCAAAAAGAAAACATCGAAGACCTCACCGACAGCATCGACCTCAACGCGCTGGGACTCGACCTCGGCGCGTTGACCGGCAAGAAGAAATAGCGGACAGTTATTTTTGTTCACGAACTCCCGCGACACCGACCGTTTTTAATTAAAAATTACAAATTAGAAATTAAAAATTTTGGCGTTAATTATTAAAATTTCGCTTCGCGAATCTGAAAGTCAAACTCCGCAATTTTTAATTTGTAATTTTTAATTTGTAATTGCTCCACCACTGTTCACTCTAAAAAAGGAGAAAAAAATGCGCTTACTCTCGACGATGTGTTGCTTGGCGCTCGGTTTGACGGCGAGCGCGGCGGACCGCAAGGAGCCGGCGAAAGAGCCGACGCAATCGGTAACGCTGACCGCCGAAACCCTGCCGCAAACGATTACCGAAGACGCGCTCAAAGACGTGGAATTTTTGACCAAGTATTTTGTTGACCAGGTTTTCTCGCAAAAAATGCAGTTG
Organism: Planctomycetota bacterium; assembly: GCA_031261425.1. Lineage (GTDB taxonomy): Bacteria > Planctomycetota > SZUA-567 > SZUA-567 > SZUA-567 > MS499-59. The sequence continues at coordinate 12,671 of JAISJR010000046.1, read as the reverse complement.
GAAAACGGGCTGTTGAGCGAGGAAGACGGCAAGGTGCTGACCTTGCGCAAAGACAAAAATATGATTATCGCGTTCTACGCGCCGAACGACGAGGGCGAGTTTGTCTTGGTCGGCAACCCGACGGTGCTGTCCGGCGTCCTGCCGGTGCGCGCCAGCGTCAACGCGGACAACAACCTGCCGTGTTTGGTGGTGAAAAAAATTGATGACGCCGCCGCGTGGCGCATTTACCTGCGCGCCGGACAAGTCGTGCGCGAAGAATTTATCGATGAAACGGAAGTGAAAAAATAATGAGCGACTTTTCGCGCGCGGCGTTGACCGACGCCAAAACGATTGTCGTCAAAGTCGGGTCGAGCCAACTCGCCAACCTCGGCGGCGGCGTTAAAATCAATTTTCTGCAAACGCTCGTCCGCCAAATCGCCGCGCTTTACCGGCAGGGACGCCGCGTTGTGTTGGTCTCATCCGGCGCGGTCGCGGCGGGTTGCGTGCGCCTGCATTTGTCCAAACGTCCGACCGACCTCGCCGAATTGCAAGCCGCCGCCGCGATTGGACAGTGCGAGTTGATGCATCTTTACCAGCGCGAATTTGCGAATTTTAATTTGTCCGTCGGGCAAATTTTGTTGACCAGCGACGGCTTGAATATGCGCCGGCGCTATCTCTACGCGCGCAACACCTTGCAGACCTTGCTGAACTTCGGCGCCGTGCCGGTGGTGAATGAAAACGACTCGGTCGCCGTCGGCGAACTCAAACTGAAAATGGGCGACAACGACGCGCTGGCGGTGGCGGCGGCGCAGTTGGTTGACGCGGCGGCGGTGGTGATTTTGACCGACGTGCCGGGGCTTTACGACCGTCCGCCGACCGAAGAAAACGCGCGGCTGATTAGGCGCGTCGAGAAATTGACCCGCGAACATTTTTCCGGCGCGGCGGGCGCGGTGAGCGGCGTCGGGAGCGGCGGGATGGCGAGCAAACTCGGCGCGGCGCTCGGCGCGGCTTACGGCGGGCGACCGCTCGTCGTGGCGGCGGGCGAGGCGGAAAACGTGTTGCTCGATATTTTCGCCGGCAAGGAAGTCGGCACGTTTTTCGCGCCGATGCTGAAAAAAGAGACCTCGCGGCGACAGTGGTTCGCGTTCGGGCGTCCGCTCAACGGGACGCTGACCGTTGACGCCGGCGCGGCGCGGGCGCTGACCGCCGGCAAAAAAAGTTTGTTGCCGATTGGCGTGAAACAAGTGAGCGGCGATTTTGACGAAGGCGACTCGGTGCGCGTCGTAACCGAAAATGGCGAGGAAATCGCGCGCGGCATCAGCAATTACCGCCGCGCCGACGCCGAAAAAATCATCGGTCGCCCCTCGGACGAACTCGCCGCGATTTTGGGCGTCCACTGCGCCGAGACGTTGGTGCATCGCGATAATTTGGTGGTGATGGAATAGACCGCGTTCAATTCACAATTCACAATTGTGGAGTTTAATTATCAAAATCGCTTCGCGCAATTTGTAATCAATTCCTCAATTGTTAATTGTTAATTGTGAATTGTTAATTGCGCTATTGGCTTCGCGCGCTGAAATTGACGCTGTTGATGCCGGCGCGGGCGCACAAGTCCATCACCTTGACCACTTCGCGGTGCGGGCAGCCGCCGTCGGCGCGAATAATCACCATCGGCTTGCCGGCGGGCGTCGAAAACGCGACCAGTTGCGTCAGACGCCGCTCCAACGACGCGGGCGACAGCAGAATGCTTTCGACAAAAATTTCGCCCTGCGCGTTGAGATTGACCAACAGTTGTTGCCGTTGGTGATATTCCGGCTGACCTTTCTCGGCGACCGGCAAATCAAGCCCCAACAATTTTTCGTCGCGGCTGACGGCGTAAGTCGCGATAAAAAACACCAACACCACAAAAACAATATCAATCATCGGGGCGAGTTGAAACGACATCGCGTCACTGCGGTCGTCCGGCGAATGGAGGTTCATCGGCGGTTCCTTTGAATTAGTGTTGAGAGTTCAGAGTTTAGAGTTTAGCAGAGGTCGCGCTTCGCGCATTATTAAAGAATAACTCCACCGCTCAACTCTGAACTCTGAACTCTGAACTCTCATTTTCTCAGCCGTTGCACGGTGATTTCGCCGAACGGACAGCGGAGCCACGCGCGCATAACGATATGCGATTCTTGGTCCACCCAGAGGCCGTTGACGACGACGCCGGACACTTCGGGGATTTCCGGCACAATTTTCAGGCACCGCACTTTGCCGAAATCCGGCACGACGATGACTTCTTCCTGCGTAACTTGCAAATTGATTTTCGCCGTCCAGTAGCGGTCGCACACCTTGACCGCGACGTTTTCGCCCGCTTTTAATGCGATAAAACGCAAATACCACGCCAACCCCGCCGGGTCGCAAACGTAGCCCGGAATTTTCAGCGTTTCGCGCTGGATTAAGGTTTCGTCGCGCAATTCTTCGACGGTGGCGACGGGTTCGTTTTGTCCGCGCCGGTTTTGGCGGTCGTAATGAAACAACACGCGGTCGTTGGCTTGATAATTTTTTTCGCGACTGCGCCGCGCGAACAGCAAACTCGCGCCGGTGTCCAAATCGACAAAACTCCGCAACGTCGCCGACAACTGAAAAAACAGCGCGGCGAAATCGTTGGCTTGCACCGCAATCTCAAACACCGCCGCCGGTTTGCCGTTGACCGCCCGCGGCTTCGCCCACGTCCGTCCGCGAATCACGCCCGCCGGAAAACCGTTCCAGCGAATTTGATACGTTACTTCCTCGCCATACGGCACGCGGTCGGCGATATTTATCGGCGGATTGCCGCCGGCGTTCGCGCGGAAAAAATCCGCTTCCGCCGCGCGCGTCCATTCCGGCAAACCGGCGCCCAAAAATAAGCCGAGAAATAACCCGGACAAAAGCGCCCGTCGCGCCGCCCGCCGCGCGCGCGCGCGCTTGACGCCGTAATACACGAGCGGCAACGCCGCCGCGCCTAAAACCACGCCGGCGATGACGCAACCGATGGTCAACGCGATGGCGGCGTTCCAGCCGTGCTGAAATAACATTTGCGTCGCCGCGAGGAAATTACGCCAGATATTGGCGAGAAAACCGGCGTCCGGCGCGCTGACGGACAACAGGTCGAGGGCGTTTTTGAGGATTGTTTCATACTCGCGCCAGCCGGGTCCCAAGCCGGTAACGCGATGTCCGACCCAATAATTGAAGCCGTAAATCGGCACGAAAGTTACGGGATTGGTAATCCAGACCGGCAGGACGGCGGCGAGTTTGCTGACGCGAAAAAGCGCCGCGACCGCGACCGCGACCGCCATTTGAATGCCCATAATCGGCAACATCCCGACGAAAAACCCGACGAACGCGCCCCACGCGAGATTGCGCGCGGACGCTTCCGACCGCGCCAACTGCCGCAAAATCCGCTTTAGACGCAAATACTGATGACGAAACCGGCGCACGATTGCCTCGCAAGTGTTTAAGGGTTTTAAGGGATATAAGCCCGTTCAAGCGTCGCCCGAACGCTTAATTTTCAACGCTCAACGCTAAATTTTTTCTCCGCGTTCTCCGCGCCGCCGTGAGAAAAACGGCGTTTTTTGCCGCCGCGCCCGCGGCGCTTCGTTCCGCTTTTTCAACCATTATCGTTTTTCTTTAATAAAAAAAACCTTTTTTTTACGGTATTTTTTCGCCTCGCGCGGCGAAAAAGCGGCGGCGTTTTTTCTGTTGGCACGCCCGTTGAATATGGCGGCGGCGGAAACAAAAAATTCAACCGCAACGGAGGATACGCCAATGTCGATGACCAATCTCAATCTCAATGATTATCTCGCGCAAATGTATTTCAATCCCGCGCCCGCCGTGAAGACCTCTTCGGTGTCGTCGGCGTTGTCGGCGCTCTCCGGCGGCGCGGCGGCGACGGTGCAGGACGCCTACACCGGTTTCGGGTCAATCACCGATTCGCTGTCGCTGTCGCCGGCAAGTTTGCAAAATTATTCGGACCATTATTTGTTCGACAAACTGACGAGCGTCGCCAACGAAAAAAGCAACGGGCAGTATAAAACGCTGGGGCAAGTCGGCGCGGATTTGGCGGAGGAATTAAACAGTTTCAACACCTTCGCCAGCGGCTTGTTGGCGCTGACCGGCGTAACCACGCCGGTAACCTTGCAAATGGACGGCAAAGGCGGCTTGTTCCAAGCGAACGCCACCAAAGACAGCGGCAAGGTCGCGGAATTGTTGCGCGGCGAACACGCCAATAAATTGACCTCGCAATTCGCGTTGGTGGCGGCGCGGTCGGCGATTTTGGAAGCGGCGAAAGACCCGCAATTCACGACCGATTACAATTCAAACCCGCCCGGCACGATGGAAAAATACGAAGACCAATTGAAAAATTTGATGTTGAGTTATCAGTTGACGCTCGATAAAGGCACGGCGACGCCGAGTTTCGCGTAACGATTTTCTCCCTCCCGAAAACGCAGACGACCGCCGGCGGCAACCGACGGTCGTTCTGTTATTAGAGCGCGACGCCGACAATTTAACGACAACACCACATCGCAACCGAACAGCGAGGCGGCGGCAAGGTGTAAGGCGTCAATCGCCGCGAAGCGGCAGAGCGTAACAGCCCAGCCCAAAGGAAAATCGGCGGTATGATTTTCCGGCGGGCTGGGTTCGCGAGCGGCAAAAAAATATACGCCCTGCAAGGGCAGTGCCGGAAATTTGCATTGCCCTTACAGGGCGCATAATTTGTGGGCGATTTTTTACCCAGCGCGTTGCGCTGGGCTGTTACGCACCGCCGCTTCGCGGCGACTGTCGAGACGGTCGAAATAATTAAAAATCACCACCCCGTCCGGCGAGCAAAAAAAACGCTCGCCGTCCACCCCTCCGTAGAGGGGAATTTAATTTGCCGCGCTTCGCGCGTCTTAAAAAAAAACGCCACTCTCTAAACTTTCAACTCTCAACTCTCAACTCTGCTCTTTTAACTCCCCGCCTCCGGCAACAACTCCGGTTGCGCGACGATTTTTTCGATGGTCGCGACCGTCGCGCGATACGTTGCGTCGATTGCCGCCCAGCGCGGGTCGGACGGCGGCACGAAAACCGTTTTCAAGTCCTTTTCCACGTCGGTAATCAGCGCGTAGAGCGGGTCGAACGCCATATTGGCGGCGACGCCTTTGAGCGAGTGCGCGAACCGTTGCGCCGTTACGCGGTCGCCGTTTCGCACCGCTTCCGTCATTTGCGCGTAAGTCGGGTCCGGCGGAAATTCCCTAATCATTTCCACATAAATTTCCCGCAGGGCGAAACGTTCAAGCGCGGCGGCGACGTTAATGCCGTAAAGCGCGGGCGCCGCGCTCGGCGCGGGCGTTGTCGGCAAAATCGCGTCCACCGCTTGCGCCGGTTCCGTTTTTTCCGTCGCCGTCTTTTCCGCCGGGGGCGCCTCGTTCGCCGACAGATATTTATTCAGCGCGGCATACATTTTTTTGCGGTCAACCGGTTTGCCGAGATGTCCGTCCATTCCCGCCGCGAGCGCCTTATCGACATCTTCCCGAAACACGTTCGCCGTCATCGCGAAAATCGTTACCGGCGAAAATTTCTCGCCCGCCGCCGCGCGTTCGGCTTCGAGCGCGCGAATCCGCCGCGTCGCTTCGTAGCCGTCCATTTCCGGCATCTGCACGTCCATTAAAATCAACGCCAATTCGTCGCGTTGCGCCGCAAACGCTTGCACCGCTTCGGCGCCGTTCTCGGCGAAAAGCAGTTCGGCGTTCGTCGCCGCGAAGTAATGCCGGATAACCTGCCGGTTCACTTTTATATCCTCGGCGACCAAGATTTTTTTGCCGTGATAATCCGGCACGACCAACGCTTCGGTCGTTTGCGCCAACATCGCGCCGGTCAATTCTTCGAGCGCCGCGCGCAATTTTTCCGGCGTCAGCGGCTTGGGCAGGCAGGGCGTCAAAAGCGTAAAACGCAACTCGCGCGCCCGTTTTTCGATTTTATCCGCCTGCCCCGCCGTCGCGAAAATCACCGCCGGCAACAACATTTCGTCGAACGCTTCGCGAATTTTGACCAACAGCGTGAAAGCGTCGTCGCCGGTAAAGTCGTAGTCCAGCACCAATAAGTCGAACGGTTTGCCGCCGGCGAGCGCCGACCGCGCCGCCTCGGACGCTTCGGAGAGCGACGACGCGGCGACGCTTTTGCCGGGCAACGTCGCGACGGCGGCGGCGAAGTCGTCCGACGCGGGCGCGCTGACGAGGATATGCAGATTTTTCGGCGCGCACGCCGGCAACAACATTTTCACCGGCGCGGCGGCGGCGGTCAGCGCGACGGTGAGGGAAAAAGTCGAACCCTTGCCGACGACGCTTTGCACCGACATTTCGCCGCCCATCAGTTGCACGATTTTCCGCGAAATCGCCAACCCCAAGCCGGTGCCGCCGTATTTGCGCGAAGTGCTGGCGTCGGCTTGCTCAAACGCCAAGAATATCTTGCCGATTTGCTCGTCGCGAATGCCGATGCCGGTGTCGGCGACGCGGACGTGTAGCCGCGTTTTGCCGGACGCTTCGCCGGACGCGAGCGTTACCAGCACGCGCACCGTGCCTTTTTCCGGCGTGAATTTCATCGCGTTGGAGAGCAGATTCATCAGCACTTGCACCAACCGCGTTTCGTCGCCGACGACGGTCTGCGGCACGTTGTTGTCGAGGCGCGCCCGCAATTTAATGTCTTTTTCCGTCGCGCGCACGGCGATTAAATTGAGCGCGCGGAAAATCGCTTTGGAGAAGTCGAATTCTTCGTTCTCCAAGCGCAGGCGTCCGGCTTCGATTTTCGAGAAGTCCAAAATGTCGTTAATCATCGACAACAAATGTTGCGAGGCGTCGGCGATGCGGAAGAGGCATTCCTGCGTTTCCGACGGGCTGGCGGAGCGCGCGATGTCGGTCATGCCGATAACCGCGTTGATGGGCGTGCGGATTTCGTGGCTCATATTGGCGAAGAACAGCGACTTGGCTTCGCTCGACTCGCGCGCCGCCGCGGCTTCGGCTTTGATGAGGGCGCTTTGCGCCAAAATCCGCTCTTTTTCTTCGCGCAGACGTTTTTCCCGCGCGATTTCGTCGCGCAGGTCGCGCCCATAGACCACGACGCGATAATCGTCCAAAAACGGCAACCGCACCAACGTGTGAAATATCGACACGTCTTCGCCGGTGGCGAGGTTGGGGCTGACCGTTACCTGTTCGTGATAGCCGTCGCGCACGGCAATTTTAATCGCGTCGAGCAACGCCAAATGGCGGTATTGGTTTTCCGTCTGATAGGTCGTTGACGCCAAAATGTTCAGCGAATCGGCTTGGTTCGCCGTCACGAGCGCGTAGCCGCAAATTTCCGCCGACGTCCGGTTGTAAAAAACCATCCGCGCGTCGCGGTCGTAGATGGAACAGCCAATCGGCATTTTTTCGACAATCGTCCGAATCGTGGCGTAAGCCGTTTGCACTTCGTGGTGTTGCCGGATTTCGTCGCGGCGGTCGCGGATATACGACGCGACGCGAAAATCGTCGCCGTAAGGAATACGCACCAACGTAACTTCGCCGGGCAGAACGTCGCCGTTTTTGGCGAAGTAATTTTTGAAATAATGGTTGCCGCCGCTCGCGAGCGCCGCGTCCAACACTTTTTCCGCCCGGTTATCTTCCTCCGCGCGGGACGTGTTGGAAAGCCGGTTGAAATCGGCGCAAAAATCCGCCGTCGAATCGTAGCCGAAAGCGTCCACGGCGGCTTGGTTGCAATCGCACACCGTCCAGACGCCGTCGATTTTTTGCCACAGGATGCACGTCAGCGGCATCTTGCCGAACATCAGCATCACGTTGGCATACGCCTCCGCCATTTCCCGCTGGTGTTGAATGTCGTGGCGCAGGTCGCGGACATACACCACGAGCCGGTAACTTTCGCGATACGGCAAGCGGGAAATCGACAACTCCGCCGGCACGATTTCGCCGGTCTCGAAATTCTGAAAATTTTGGCGCGTCAGCGCGAAGTCGTGTTCGGCGGCAAGGCGCAACCCGAAGGCGTTGCGCGCGCCGTCCAACGCTTCGGCGTCGGCGTGGTTAATCGATTTGTCCCAGAAATTGGCGCGCAATTCTTCGACCGATTTATAGCCGAACCAGTCGAGCATTTGCGGGTTGCAATCGACGACGCGCATCTGGTCGTCCCAGACGACGGCGCCGAGCGGCATCGCCTTTAACATCGTCAGCGAATTGTTATACGCCGCGTCGAGTTCGCGTTGTTTTTTGATTTCTTCGCGCCGGTCGCGCAGATACATCGCGATGCGGAAACGGTTGCGATACCGCACGCGCGCCAGCGTCATTTCCGCCGGTAGCGGCTCGCCGTTTTTGGTCAGAAAATTGTATTGCGAAAAATACTGATGCCCCTGGTCCATCGTCGCGGCGAGAATTTTTTGCCCCTGTTTCCACCCGTCGTCGCCGCCGGGTTGCCGCGCGTGCGGACGCGCGACGAAATTATCGCAAAAATCCCGCCGCGAGGCGTAACCGAACATCGTCGCGGTGGCGGCGTTGCAATCGACCGTTTGCCAGCCGTCGGGGCTTTCTTCCCACAACACGCACGTCAGCGGGCTTTTCTCCATCATCGCCGCCGCGTTGGCGTAGGCGTCTTCGACCGCCTGCCGCCCGGCGATTTCTTCGCGCAGGTCGCGGGCAAAAGCTACGACGCGGTAGCCGTCGTTCCAGTTCAACCGCACGGCGACGATATCGAGCGGCACCGGTTTGCCGGCGACGTCGCGGAGTTCAAACCGCGACCGCACGGAGCCGTCGGCGCGCGCTTGGTTGATAATCGCGGCGACCGCTTCGGCGGTCGGGCGTCCGCCTTGTTCCGGCGGGCAGTAGTCATAAACGCGGCGCAGATATTCTTCTTTGCTCGCGCAACCAATCACGCGCACGACCTCGTCGTTGGCGTCGATAATTTGACCGTCTTCGCTCCATAAGACGGTCAACACCGGCGAGGCGTTGAAAATTTGCCGCAACTGTTGCTCGGCTTCCCGCGCCTGCCGTTGCAGGGAAATGGACTCCCGCAAATCGCGCGAATACGCCGCGATAAAATACCGGTCTTGCCACGCCAAGCGGAGCAACGTCGTTTCCACCGGCAGAGGCGCGCCGTCCACCGTCCGGTATTCCCAGAAAAAACGCTCGTAACCGGACGCCAGCGCGGACTTTAAGTAACGCTCCGCCGCCGCGGGCGTGGGCGTGCCGTCGGGCTGAACGGCGGGGTTTAAGCGGTCGTAAAAGCCGTTGATGTAGGCGTGTTTGCTTTCGCAACCGAGCATCCGCACGGCTTCGTCGTTGCAGTCGAGCATTTTGCCGTCGGGCGTCCAGAGCGACACCGCGAGCGGCGCGCTGTTGAGCAACTGTTGCCATTGCTGTCGCCACAACGTCGCCTGCGCGTCAAACTGTTCCGACAGTTCCAATAAATTCCGGTATTTGGCGAACACGTATAAAAGCCGCGCGAGCCACAACACGACCGCCAAAAGAATGCCGCCGAAAATTTTTAGCCCCCACGGCGGAACGGTCTGCAAGGGGTCCGCCGGTTCAAGCAACAAGCCCAGCGCGAACGCGGCGAGCGCCGCCGCCGCGACGAACAGCGCCACCCGGTCAATCAAAAAAAATAAAGACAACTTGCGAAACATTTTGATTTAGAGTTAAGAGTTTAGAGTTAAGAGTTAAGAGTTCAGAGTTTAATGTTGAATAATCTCCGCTTAATTCCCCTCTACGGAGGGGTGGCAGGCGCGAATCGCTTCCGCGCCTGACGGGGTGGTGATTTTAATAAATTACTCCGACAAACGCCCCGCAGGGGCGGCGCGTAACAACCCAGTCCCAAAGGAAAATCGGCTTTATGATTTTCCGGCGGGCTGGGTTCGCGTTGTCGAAAAAACGTTGGCGCTCTGTAAGAGCAATGGAAATTTCCGGCATTGCCCTTGCAGGGCGCGATTTATTAGGAACCTTTTTCCCCAGCGCGTTGCGCTGGGCTGTTACGCGCCGCCCCTGCGGGGCGGTTGTCGGAGTTAGATAAAAATCACCACCCCGTCAGTCCGGCAAACTGCGCCGGACTGCCACCCCTCCGTAGAGGGGAATTAAATTTGCCGCGCTTCCGCGCTCAACTCTCAACTCTCAACTCTAAACTTCGCCAATCACTTCCTCGACCGCTTTCCGATAGCGGTCGTTTAATTTTTGCGCCTGTTCGAGCGTCCGCGCTTCGCTGTAAATCCGCACAATCGGCTCGGTGTTCGAGGCGCGGACGTGCGCCCAGCCGTCGGGGAAATCAATTTTCACGCCGTCGCGCGCGTCGATGACGCCTTCTTTTTCCTGCTTCAATTTTTCCAACACCGGCACGAGCGCCCGTTTGGAGCAGGTGATTTTCGTTTTCACAAATTGATACGTCGGAATTTCCGCCGCCAGTTCCGACACCGACTTGCCGGTTTCCAACATCAGTTGCAACAACAGCGCCATGCCGGTCAAGCCCTCGCGCCCGTAATGCACGCGCGGGTCGATGACGCCGCCGTTGCCCTCGCCGCCCGCCACCGCGCCGATTTCCAACATTTTTTCCGACACGTTGACTTCGCCGACCGGCACCCGCGTAACTTTACAGCCGAACGCCGCCGCCACGTCGTCAAGCATCCGCGTCGTCGAAAGATTGGTTACCACCGCGCCGGGCGTTTTCGACAACAGATATTTCGCCGCGAGGCAAAGCGAGTATTCCTCGCCGATATATTTGCCGTATTCCGACACGAACGCGATGCGGTCGGCGTCGGCGTCCTGCGCGAAGCCGACCTCGCAGGCGGTTTCTTTGACGAGTTCGCAAAGCGCGGTAACGTTCGCGGCGGTCGGTTCCGGCGGACGCGAAAAATTGCCGTGCGGCTCGCAAAACAGCGGTTCGACCGTCGCGCCGATTTCACGCAAAAATAATAAAGCGAGTTCGCACCCCGCGCCGTTGCAACAGTCGAGCGCGACTTTGAACTTGCGGCGGCGCATCGCCGGCACATCGACGATTTTCAGCACCCGCGCCAAATGGCGTTGCACCGCGCCGTCGGCAATTTGCACCGCGCGGATGTCGCGCCAGCCGACTTTTTTCGCCTGCCCGCCGTAATAAATGTCGAGCAACGACCGCCCCTGTTCGCCGTTAAGATATACGCCGTCGTCGCGGAAAAACTTGAGCGCGTTCCATTCAATCGTGTTGTGGCTGGCGGAAATGACGATGCCGCCGGCGGCTTGCAAGTCGCGAATCGCCATCGCGGCGGTGGGCGTGCCGACGACGCCGACGTCGATAATTTGACAACCGGCGGAGAGCAGTCCCGAAAAGACGGCGTGTTTGACCATATCGCCGGACGGACGGGTGTCGCGCGCGACCACGACTTTGCCGCCTTCGACGTAAGTGCCGAACGCCGAGCCGAGCCGGACGCAGAGTTCCGGCGTCAAATCCTCGCCGACGATGCCGCGCACGCCGGAAATGCCAATCATAAGTTTATTAGCCATAAAAAAACCTTAGCGAGCGGTAAAAAATGAACCGTCAGTATAGCCGGACGCCCGCCGAAATGAATAGCGGCGAGCGAAACGCGGTTTTTAGCGTTGATTTTGCGGGGAATTTATCTGTTTTACCGGCGCGGTTTCATTAAAATCGCCGAACTATTGATTATTTCGCGAGACAAAAATTATGCGCGCCATTCTGCCCGCGCCGACGCGGTGGTTGTTGACCGTCGCCGGTTTGGAAACGATTTATTTATTGCTCCAATTTTTGGACGCGCCGCTTTACGCGGCGGCGCGCGAGTGGAATGTCGCCGACCGTTCGTTATTCTTGATTAAAAATTTCGGCGCGCTTTCCGTCTGGGTCGCGGTCGCGGCGGGTTTGGTTTTATACGATTGGCGCCGGCTGAAAAACGGCTGGCGGCGCGTCGCCGGTCGCGGGACGCAATTGCTCGGCGGCGCGTTGTTTGCCGGTTTGGCGGCGGAAATTTTGAAGTTGCTCGTTCGCCGCGAGCGGTCGCAGGAATGGTTCGCGGCGTTGCCCAATTATCGCGAATGGTCGGGCGCGTGGTGGGAAAACAACGATTTGGGAATGCCGTCGAGCCACGCGGCGACGGCGTTCGGCGCGGCGATAATGTTGGCGAAATTATTTCCGGCGGGCGCGGCGTGGTGGTATGGCTTGGCGACCGCCTGCGCCGTCAGCCGCGTCGTCGCGCAAGCCCACACGCCGACCGAGGTCTATGCCGGCGCGGTCGTCGCGTGGCTGGTTACGCGGGCGTGGTTAAGAGCAATTAGAAATTAAAAATTACAAATTAAAAATTACAAATTGTGGAGTTTGATTTTCAAATTCGCAAAGCGCAGTTTTGACCGTTAATCCAAAATTTTTAATTTGTAACTGATGTTACGCAATAAACAAAAAAGACGCGAATTTTTACGAATAAAAAAAGAAAGAACTTTTGTCCACGAATTACACGAATTAACACGAAACCGAGCGAAGCGAAGGTTAGTGTGCTTTCCAAATTTTTTTCTAACAGAGGCACAGAGGCACAGAGTTCCACAGAGAGAAAAATGAAATCATTTAACGCTTTATTTTTTTCTCTTTTCTCTCTCCGTGCCTCTGTGGCTCTGTGAGAAATCTCTTGCTCTTTAATTCGTGTTAATTCGTCTAATTCGTGAAAATTCGTGTTAAGTTCTTTTCGTGTT
>JAISJR010000007.1 GCA_031261425.1 Planctomycetota bacterium | reverse complement strand
CGATATTGCGCGAGCCGATTTTTACGCAGGCGTTTGCGACGGCGAATTTAGCGGCGATGGATAGACGCGAACGCGACGCCTACGACGCCTCGCTAAAAATCTATCGCGACAACGTCAATGTGATAACCAGCGCGAAAGAAAAATCTCGCGCGGAAGGACGCGCGGAAGGGATTGAACAAGTCGCCAAAAAATCGAAAGCGGCAGGAATAGCGCCGACGCTGATTGCGCAGATTACCGGCTTGACGGCAAGCGAAATCGCCGCGTTGTAAATTTGTCGCGAAAAAAGCCGTCCCGACGCGGTCGGGGCGGTTTTTACGGTTTGCAACCGGCTTGGGATGTCGATTAAAATCCACTTGAGGTTTATGGTTCGGTCATCACGTTGGGAGAATTTTGGAGTTCGCGAAAAAAATGCATCCGGCAAAATTTTGGCACTTATTTTTAATTCTGCTCCTCGCGGCGTTCGGCGCGGAAATGGTCTATCTCGCGACGCTCGACCCGTCGTTATGGGGCGATGAATTTTATTGCGTGTTGGAAACGGCGTTGCCGTGGCGCGGCGTTTTACACGGCGACCCCGGCAATCCGCCGCTTTATCCGCTGATGTTGAAACTCGTCGTTACGCTGTTTGGCGGCGAGCCGTGGAAAATGAAACTGCTTTCCGGCGTGCCGCTGATACTGGCGGCGGCGTGCGGCGCGCGTTTTTTGCGGCGGGAATTTTCCGTTCGCGCCGCGATTTTGTTTGTTTTGTGTTTGGCGGCGACGTGGTTGCCGGCGCATTACGCGATTGAAGTTCGCGCTTACGGTTGGGCGTTTTTCTTTGTGCTGATGACGGCGTTGTCCGCGTGGTCGGTCGGCAAAAACGGTCGGAGGCGCGATTGGGCGCAATTTTTATTTTTTGCGGTGTGCGCCGCGTTCACGCATTATTACGCTTTGCTGACTTGCGCGTGGGGCTATCTGCTGTTGCTCGGTTACGTCGCGAAATACGACCGGCGACAAATTCGCGCCGCCCTCTTGACCGCCGCCGGCGCGGCGCTGGCGTTCGGCTGGTATGTGCCAATCGCCGTCGAAGGCGCCTCCTCGTCATCAATAGTGATGCTTCCGCCATTCGATTTTCAAACCGTTATCGGCTATATGCGCAGTATTTTCGCCGTCGGCGAATACGCGGAAACTTTGCAAACGCTGAATGTCGGCGGCATACTGTCTTTGCTTGACGGCAATATCGCCGCCACCGCGCTATTGGCGGCAATGTTTGGCGCGGTCTTATTCCGGCAAATTCGCCGTTCAGAAAACACGGGGGGGGGGGGGGGATTCCCGGGGGCGGGTTTGGCGACGTACGGCTTGGTCGTCGCGACGGGATTATCGGCTTTGTGGCTCATTCGTCCGATTATCACTAACCGTTATTTATTTCCGGCGGTCGGTTTGTTGTGGTTATTTTTCGCTATTGCCGGCGCCAATTTAACGCGCCGTTCGCCGCGACTTTTTGCCGGTTTATGCGGCGTATTGTTGCTGTTCGGCGCGTTGACTTTCACGGCGCAAGCGCGCTATGAAAACGTCAAGGGCGAGCAATTTTTTGCTTCGGTAGGATATTTGACGGACGAAATCGCGAACGGCGGCGGCACGGTCTTTCTCGTTACTCAAGGCGCAACTCACAAGCCGGGGTGGTGGGTGTTGCAAATTTATATTCGCGGCGATTTCATCATGGCGAAAGATGCGCGGAAATGGACGCCGGAAGCAGTCGATGTGTGGAAAGGCAAACCGGCGTGGATTCTCGCCAATCCGGGTGAAAAATTAGCGGTGCCGCCGACCGCGGCGATTGAATTTTGCCGTTCCGTCAATCTCGATTTGCACGACCACGACCTTTATCACACTCCCGACGCGGCGGCGGTTTTGCCGTATTTGAGAGATTAGAGTTGAGAGTTTAGAGTTCAGAGTTTAGAGTTTAGAGTTTAGCAGAGGTTGCGCTTCGCGCATTTTTAAGATAAAAATTCCACCCTCTCAACTTTCAACTCTCAACTCTAAACTCTAAACTCTAAACTCTATCGCAGTTGCTCCAAAAACGCCTCGATTCGCGTCAGATTGCGTCCGTCGGCGGGCGCGGGGCGGTCGGCTTCGATGGTCAGCACCGGCAAGTCCGTAGCGCGGCGCAATAATAAATCGTGCAGTTGCCGATGACAAAACGACTGAACGTAATGGACGATGCCGCGCGCGCGGCGTTTTTCGCATTGGGCGACAATTTCCGCGAGCCGCCGCCGAGCGTTCGCCGGATAGGTAAAATGCCGGTAGGTTTCCACCACGTCCGCGCCGATAAAATCCGCGCGCGAAAATTGGTGCGGGACTTCGTGATACACCACGCGCCCGCCGGCGTTTTCAATCACGTCCCACAAATCGCCAATCATCGTCGGCACGCCGACCACCGCGAGCGGCGCTTTATCGGCGCCCGCCGAATTATCGGCGGCGGCGTATTTTTTCACCGTCGCCGTTAATTCCGTCAACGCGCGGTCAAGGTCGCCCAACATATCGGTCGTCAGCAATTGCGAGGCGAAGGACACGCCGCTGGGGATATTCATTTTTTGCCACGCCGCGTCGTCGATAATTTTCACCAGACGCCGCGCGTCGTCGAAACGTTTTTTCATCGCTTCGGTTTGCGCGCGGGTAACGCCGAACGCGGTTTCGAGTTCGCCGATAGCGCGGTCGAACGCCGCGTAGTCGTCGGCGCGCGGATAGGCGAACGGAATGATTTTCATTCCGGCGGCGGCGAGAATGTCGAGCAACGCGGCGTTCGGCGAGCAGTCGCCTTCGACCACGCCGACGACCGCTTGCGCCGCGCTTCGGCGGGCGGTCGCGTAAAGCCCTTTGACCCACGCGCAAGTGTTCGCGGGCAAACCGGCGCGTTCGGCGGTTTCGACCAATCCCGCCGCGTCGGCGTCGGCGATAAAAACATTGTTCAAATCGACCGTTTTTCCGCCGGCGGCGAAAATTACTTCGGCGGGAATGGTGGTGGTGATGGCGACGGTGAGCATAATTTCAATTACGAATTAAAAATTACGAATTAAAAATTTTGGAGTTTGATTGACAAATTTACAAGCACACGCGAAGCGAATCTTTGATAATCAAAACTCCGCCAGTCGCGCTAAAAGCGCTATTGGACGCCCCGCAGGGGCGGCGCGTAACAGCCCAGCGCAACGCGCTGGGTAAAAAATCGCCCATAAATACGCGCCCTGTAAGGGCAATGCAAAAAATTTCCACTGCCCTTAACAGGGCGCCCTATTTTTTTATCGCTCGCTAACCCAGCCCGCCGGAAAATCATAGAGCCGATTTTCCTTTGGGCTGGGCTGTTACGCTTTGCCGCTTCGCGGCGCGACTGAATTGGATTGATTTATCAAATCGCGCTTCGCGCATCTTAAAAATAAAACTCCACTCTCTCAACTCTGAACTCTAAACTCTCAACTCTGCACTTTCAACTCTAAACTTCGCCGCCGAAAACCATATACTTATTTTATTTTTTTATCGCCGCCGGCTCTTGACTTCACATTTATCGCGCTATCATCGGCGCAATAAATCACAAGGCACATCTTATTGTGATTTATTGAAAGTCCAGAGCCAAAAGCGGCGGCAGACCGGTGAAAGGGGGACTCCGCAAATGGCTATTTCGCTCAAATGTCAGTATGGACTCCGCGCGATGCTGGAACTCGCGGCGCGGGAACATCAGGGCTTGGTTCGCTTAACGGAAATCGCGGCGGCGCAAAACATTCCGGCGCGTTTTTTGGAAAACATTTTGAATCAAATGCGACAGGGCGGCTTTATCAGCAGTCGGCGCGGCAAGGACGGCGGGTTTGTCTTGGAGCGGGAAGCGCGCGACATTCGCATCGGCGAAATTATCCGTTTTTTTGAGGGCGCGTTGCACCCGCTCGAAGCGCCGACCAACAGCGACGGCGAATATCACCGCGGCGATTTTGTGTTCAACCAACTGTGGCGCGACGCGGAAAAAGCGTTACTGCAAGTGTATAACCAAAAAACGCTCCGCGACCTGCTCGAAGAAGAAAATCACGCGCAAGCCGGCGCCGTCGATAGTTACTGTATCTAAAGGGCAGAGTTGAGAGTTGAGATAGTGGAGTTTATTTTTAATGATGCGCGAAGCGCAACCACTGCTAAACTCTCAACTCTTAACTCTCAACTCTGCTCTTTAGGGATAGACCGATGGCAAAGGCACTACTGCTTCTCTCCGGCGGACTCGACAGCACGCTTGCCGGAAAAATGTTGTTGGATTTGGGATGCGCGGTTTCGGCGGTGAATTTCACCTCGCCGTTTTGCCGGTGCACGCCGAAAAATTTTGCCGCCGGTTGTTCGGCGGCGGCGAGCGCGGCGCAAAAACTCGGCATTCCGATTAAGGTCTTCGCCAAAGGCGAGGACTATTTGGCGGTCGTCAAAAAAACGCCGCACGGCTGGGGAAGCGGCGTTAATCCGTGCGTCGATTGCCGGATTTTTACGTTCAAGCGCGCCAAAGAAGAAATGGAAAAAACCGGCGCGGATTTTATCGCCACCGGCGAGGTGTTGGGTCAGCGCCCGATGTCGCAAAAGCGCCACCCGTTGCTGTTAATCGAGCGCGAAGCCGGACTGTCCGGCAAAATCGTCCGCCCGCTGTCGGCGCAATTGTTGCCGCCGTCGGACGCGGAAAAAAGCGGCGTTATCGACCGCGAGAAATTATTGGCGATTAGCGGGCGCTCGCGGCAGACGCAAATCGCGTTGGCGGACGAGTGGAATATCGCCGATTATCCGTGTCCGGCGGGCGGTTGTTTGTTGACCGACCCGGAATTTGCGGCGCGGTTCCGCGAGTTGTTAAACGCGACGCCGGATTTTGATTTGAACGACGCGCGGCTGTTGTCGTTGGGGCGGCAGTTCCGGTTGCCGAGCGGCGCGAAAGCGGTGGTCGGGCGCAACGAAGACGAATGCGGACGGTTAGAAAAAATCCGCCGCGCCGCGAGCGGTTCGCGCGGCGGCGATTGGGTCGGCAATTTTACCGATGTTTCCGCGCCTACGGTGTTGTTGCGCGACGGGCGCGCCGACGATTTGCCGCTCGCCGCCGGACTGGGGCTGTATCACAGCAAAGCCGAAACCGGCAATTTCGTCGCCGCCGGCGACGGCGGGCAAGAAATCGCCGTGGTCCCGCGCCGCGTGCGCGAAGATGAGGTTGAGCGGTGGCGGATTCAGAAAACAATTAACAATTAACAATTGAAAATTAACAATGGTGGAGTTTGACGATTAAAAATCGCAGAGCGAAATTTTGATAATTAACTCCGCAATTTTTAATTGTTAATTCTCAATCACTTTGCCCAAAAATAATCACTTATGAATAGAGAAACCCTACTTGCCCAAGCCGGCGCGCGGCGCGATGTTCTCGGCGCCGTGTCGATGCCGATTTACCAGACCGCGACGTTCGCGCATCCGGCGTTGGGACAAAGCACCGGTTACGATTATTCGCGCTCCGGCAATCCGACGCGGACGGCGCTTGAAGAAACCTTGGCGCAACTCGACGGCGGCGCGCGCGCCTGCGCTTTCGCGTCGGGCTTGGCGGCGATTGACGCGATTTTGCGGTTGTTCCAAACCGGCGACGAAATCATCGTTACCGAAGACCTTTACGGCGGCACGTTTCGGCTTTTTGAGAAAATTTACCGGCAAACCGGCGTTACCGCGATTTATGTTGACACTTCCGACGCCGCCGCCGTCGCCGCGGCGTTGACGAAAAACGTCAAAGCGATTTTTGTCGAATTGCCGACGAATCCGTTGTTAAAAGTCGCCGACCTCGCGGCGCTCGCGACGCTCGCGCGCGACCATAAGGCGTTACTGATTGTCGATAACACGTTTTTGACGCCGGCGTTGTTGCGCCCCATTGAACACGGCGCGGACTTGGTGGTGTATAGCGGCACGAAGTATTTGAGCGGACACAACGACATCGTCGCCGGCGCGGTGGTGGCGAAAACGGCGGAATTAGGCGAGCGGCTTTATTTTTATCAAAACGCCGCCGGCGCGATTCTGGCGCCGCTCGAAGCGTGGCTGTTTTTGCGCGGGCTGAAAACCTTGGCGTTGCGAGTGGAGCGGGCGGAGCGGAACGCGCTCGCCGTCGCGGAAATGCTGGCGCGGCATCCGCGCGTAAAAAAAGTTCATTACGCCGGTTTGCCGGCGGACGCCGGTTATGAGCGGCTGAAAAAACAGGCGTCCGGCGCCGGCGCGATGGCGGCGTTTAGCGTCGATGACCCCGCGCTCGTGCCGGCGATTTTGGCGAACGTAAAAGTATTTATTTTTGCCGAGTCGTTGGGCGGCGTGGAGTCGTTAATCACTTTTCCGGCGGTGCAAACGCACGCCGAAATTACGCCGGAAATCCGCGAACGGTTAGGCATCACCGACCGGTTGTTGCGCATTTCGGTCGGCATCGAAAACGTCAACGATTTGGTCGCGGACTTGGAAACCGCAATTAACAATTAAAAATTCACAATTAAAAACTGATGTTACGCGGTCAACAAAAAGGCGCGAATTTTTACGAATAAAAAAAAAGATTTTTTGTCCACGAATTACACGAATTACACGAAATAAAGAACCGGAAAACGGACAAAAAAATTCGTGTTAATTCGTCTAATTCGTGAAAATTCGTGTTAAGTTCTTTTCGTGTCATTCGTGGCTTCTCTTTTTTTTTGCGCGTAACATGAGTTAAAAATTAAAAATTGTGGAGTTGATTGTCAAAAATAGAACAAAACCAATTTGGGATTATCAAATTCCTTTTTTTCAATTGTTAATTGTGAATTTTTAATTGTTAATTGAACTTTACCCACTTTTTTAGGAGGAGAGAACTATGCCACATTTCTTTGGCGACAATTCGTTGTCCATCGGCAACACCCCGCTGATTAAACTGAATCGCGTCGCGGGCAAAAAAGCCACCGTGTTGGTCAAAATCGAAGGGCGCAATCCGGCGTATTCCGTGAAAGACCGCATCGGCGCGGCGATGCTCAACGACGCCGAAAAGCGCGGCGTGTTGAAAGCCGGCGTGGAAATCGTCGAGCCGACTAGCGGCAACACCGGCATCGCGCTGGCGTTCGTCGCGGCGGCGCGCGGCTACAAATTGACGTTGACGATGCCGGAAACGATGAGTTTGGAACGGCGGCGCGTGCTGGCGATGCTCGGCGCGAATCTCGTCTTGACGCCCGGCGCGGCGGGAATGCCCGGCGCGGTGGCGAAAGCCGAGGAAATCGCGGCGTCCAACCCGCAACATTATTTCCTGCCGCAACAGTTTAAGAATCCGGCGAATCCGCTCGTGCACGAGCAGACCACCGGACCGGAAATTTGGGACGCCACCGATGGCGCGGTGGACGTGGTGGTCGCGGGCGTCGGCACCGGCGGCACGATTACCGGCGTTTCGCGCTACCTCAAAAACACGCGCAAGAAAAAAATCACGGCAATCGCGGTCGAGCCGAAAACCAGTCCGATTTTGACGCAGAAATTGGCGGGACAACCGCTGAAACCGGGTCCGCATAAAATTCAGGGCATCGGCGCGGGCTTTGTGCCGGACACGTTGGATTTAGGCGTCGTTGACCGCGTGGAATTGGCGGAAAGCGAAGAGGCGGTCGAATTTTCGCGGCGGTTGGCGAAAGAAGAAGGCATTTTGGCGGGCATCTCGTCCGGCGCGGCGGCGGCGGTCGCGTCGCGGTTGGCGCAACTCGACGAATTTGCCGGCAAAACCATCGTGGCGATTCTGCCCGACGCCGGCGAGCGTTACCTCTCGACCGTGCTGTTCGACGGCGTGGGCGTGTGAACCAATTAAAAATTACAAATTAAAAATTAAAAATGTGGAGTTTGATTAGCAAATTTGCAAGCACCCGCGAAGCGAACCTGACAATTAAACTCCTCAATTTTTAATTTGTAATTTTTAATTGCTCTAAACAAGCGTCCCCAAGACCCTTCATCGGGTGTTGGGGACGAGTTTCTTTTGCGGCTTGTTTCCCATAACCATAACGCGGCGCGTCCGTCCCGAATCTCTCACTAATCTTAACTTCCTCTGCCCCGATGAAAAAACTCATTATCAACGCCGACGATTTAGGACTGTCGCGGGCGGTCAGCCGCGGGATTGAAACGGCGCACCGGCAGGGCGCGGTAACGTCGGCGTCGTTGTTGGTCAATTTTCCCGCGTTCGCCGCCGGCGTCCGCGTCGCGCGGGACAATCCGCGCCTCGGCGTCGGCGTTCATCTCAATATCATTCGCGGCGCGCCGGCGCTGGCGGCGGAAAAAGTCAAGCCGCTACTCGGCGGCGACGGCAAATTTACGGGGAATTTTTGGGAAATCGGGCGGCGCGGCAAAAGCGCCGAATTTTTAGCCGCCGCCGCCGCCGAATATCGGGCGCAAATCGAAAAAGCGCTTGCCGCCGGCGTCGCCATCGACCATTTGGATTTTGAAAAACATCACGGGGTTTGGCGACCGCTGTATGAAATCGGACGACAATTGGCGGCGGAATATCGGGTCGGTTTGCGCGTTTATCGCGAGCCGCTGTTTTTCGTCTGGCGGCATTTGTCGTTTCCGACCGCGAGCGCGCTTGCGGCGTCGGCGCGGTTATGGCTGTATCAGCGTTACGCGCATCGGCAACGGGGAGCGGGCGCCGTGAATTATTTTTTCGGGCAATCGCATATCGGGCGCCTTGACGAAAAATTTATGCTCGCCCTCATCGCGAATTGTCCGACCGGCGTCAGCGAATTGATGTGCCATCCCGGACTGCGCGACGAAGCCGAAGAAACCGCGCTCGCGCCGTTAGTCGGCAAAACGTGGATTACCGCGCGACGCGACCGCGAACTCGCCGCCCTTACCGCCCGCGATTGGCGCGCCGTCGCCGACGAATACGGGGTTACGTTAGGGACCTTTGGCGTTTAAGTTTTCTAAGAATCTTAAGATTCTTAAGGGGCTTAAAAACCTTAAATCGCTTAACTAAAAAACCGGTCGGGGCAATGCGCCCCGACCGCGTGTTTTGTCGCCGCCCCCTCACTTCCCGCCAAACCCGATACGGCGGACGCGGTTGCCGCTACTGTTTTCCCAGCGGTATTCCGCCGGAAAATCCGGTAGCGCGATTTGGACGAGCGTCTTATTTTTGATTTTTTGATACAACTCGTTCGACTTGCTTTCCCATTTGTTTTGCTCCATTTTGTCGAGAATGGTTTTTTGCGCCCGCGAATACGGAATGATTTTCGGCGGGTCGGCGCGGATTAAAATCGCCAAATGGCAACCGCGCGGACTGACTAAAATGGGACCGAGTTCGTTCGGCTGTTGGTCGGCGGCGGCGGCGCGGACTTCGCTCAGCCACGCCTCGCGCTCCGGGTCGGCGGCGACCGTCGTTTCCCGCCCGTCGCGCCCTTGGCTTTCCGTATCGTCCGAATACCGCCGCACCGCCTGCGCGAACGTCAGTTTGCCGTCTTCGAGGTCGCGATAAATTTGTTCCGCCAACGCATACGTTTTATCTTCGCCGCCGTGCCGGTCGTTGCTTAACAACAATTGTTGAAAAACCACGTCGCCCGGCTCGCTGAATTCGTCGGGGTGCGACTGATAATAACGCCGCACTTCTTTCGGACTCGGTTGCACCACCTTGCCGAGCGGCTCAAACAAATTCGCCAAATAACTGTAAGTGTATGCCTTGCGCACGAGGCGGCTTTTCCATTCGTCGAACGTCAAGCCGCGCGCGACCAGCACGCGCGACAAATTGTCGAGGCCGCCGGCGGCTTTGAGATTGTGATTGATGATGGACGAAATTTGCTGTTCGCGCGATTTGTCGATAATCTCTTTCAGCCGCCGCTCGGCGTCCGACCGCGTCCCGCCGCTTTGCTGGGCGCGCATTTGCGCGTAAAGCAGGTCAACGTTTTGCTGAAACGCCCGCTCGAAATCGTTCATCGCCTCCTGATAAAACAGTTCGTCGCGAATCACGGCTTCGACGTCTTTCGTCCATTCGGCTTGCAGTCGCGCGTTGACCGCGCCGCCGGAAATTTTGCCGCCGCGCCCTTTGGCGATAATTTCGCTCCAACTCGGATACCACAATTCCAACACCGCGTCGAGCGTAACTTTGCCGTTGCCGACGTGGGCGACCGTAATTTGTCGCGCCGAGGTCTCGCCGCCGAACGCCGCGCCGAGCCAGAGCGTCAGCGCCAACCACCCACAAATGCGTCGCATGGTCTATTCCCTTTTCTTTTAGAGTTGAGAGTTTAGAGTTGAGAAATTAGAGTTAAGAGTTTAGAGTTAAGAGTTGAAAGTTGAGAAAGAGCGGAGTTTTGATTTCAAGATGCGCGAAGCACAACCACTTTCTCAACTTTTAACTTTCAACTCTAAACTTTCAACTCTAAATTCTAAACTCTTAACTCTACCTTAAACCGGCAAAGATGAGCAAACGACGCAAAAATTCCAACCCGTCGGCGTTCCCCAACGAGCGGCACAATCTGTTTGCCGAAGCCGAACAGCACGCGCGCGCGCACCGCTGGATTGAGTCGGAGAAAGCGCGGCGCGACTTGGGCTACGACGCCATCAAGGACTGGTATCGCAAATACTGGTGGACGTTCTGTCGCGAGCGGTTTATCGAACACCTGCTCGGTCAGCGCTTTTGGACGGAACTCGACGACGACAACTTCGCCTTAATCGGGCAACGCTTCGCCAAAGACGACCCGCTTATCGCGGCGATTGTCGATATTTTCGCCCGCGGCGGCGAAAACCTCGACGTGATACAATACGCGCTGGCGAACCGGCTCAATTTGGCAGAAATGGCGGCGCGGCTCGAATTGTTCGACATCAACGCGGCGCGGTTGCCGCCGAAAGTCGCCGTCACCGAAACCGAATTTATCGACAACCTCCGCTCGCGCCGGCGCCGGCGCGGCTTAATCGTTGACCCGGACGAGGCGACGCGCCGATTGTTGCAAGAAATGTTGTCGGCGGCAAAACTCGCCGGCACGGCGGTCGCCACGGTCGATGAGGCGTTGGACCTGGCGGCGAAAAAACGGTTCGACGTTTTTTTTGTCGAGTTGAATTTGCCGGAGCGTTTGGGCACCGAAGTCGCGGACGCGCTAGCGCGGCGCGGCGTCAAAACGCGGGTCGCGGCGATGACCGGACAACTCGCCGATTGGCGCAAAGACGATTTGCGCGATTGCGGCTTCACGGACATCCTGCCGAAACCGCTCGACCGCGCCGCCGTGAAAAAAATTTTGGACAGTTTGCCGAATGAAGAGCAGAGTTGAGAGTTAAGAGTTGAGAGTTGAGCAATGGTTGCGCTTCGCGCGTCATTAAAAAATAAAAACTCCTCTCTCTCAACTCTAAACTCTTAACTCTAAACTCTCGAAAAAAGCGGAGCGCGAAAACTATGTGTGGCATCGTCGGTTTTACCGGTAACCGCAACGCGATGACGGCGGTGATGCAAGGGTTGTCGGGGTTGGAATATCGCGGCTACGATTCCGCGGGAATCGCGTGGGTCGCGGACGCGCGGCTCGCCGTCAAAAAGACCGCCGGTCGCGTGGACGACCTCGCCAAAATTCTCCCCGTCGCGCATCCGTCGCTCGCCATCGGACATACCCGCTGGGCGACGCACGGCGCGCCCGACGAAACCAACGCCCACCCGCATCTCTCGCCCGACGGCAAAATCGCCATCGTCCACAACGGCATCATCGACAATTATTTGGCGCTCAAACAATCGCTCGGCGAAGCGTTTTTAAGCGACACCGATTCCGAGGTGATTGCCCATCTCATCGCGCGGGAATATCGCGGCGATTTGCTCGCCGCCGTCGAAAAAGTCCTGCCGCTCCTCGACGGCACTTACGCGCTCGCCGTCATCGCCGCCGACCAGCCGGATTTGCTTATCGCCGCCCGCCGCGGCAGTCCGCTGGTCGTCGGTCTCGCGGACGACGCCACTCTCGTCGCCTCCGATGTCGTGCCGATTTTACCCTACACCAAAGAAGTCGTGTATCTCGACGACGGGCAGGTCGTCGTCTGCCGCGGCAACGCCGCGCGGTTTCGCGCCGCCGGACGCGAGATTGAAGTCGCGACGGCGGCAATTGACTGGTCGGTCGAAGCCGCGCAAAAAGGCGGCTATCCGCACTTTATGTTGAAAGAAATTTTTGAGCAACCGCCGGCGTTGCGCAACCTCGTTCATCATCGCGTCAAAATCGAAAACAACGCGCCGGCGTTCAATCTGGAAGGCGTTGAGTTGCCGACCGATTATTTTCGCGGCGTCGGGCGCATCGTGTTAATCGCGCAAGGCACGGCGTATCACGCGGCGATGATTGGTCGCAATTTAATCGAGCGGACGGCGCTGATTCCGAGTTACGCCGAATACGCCGCCGATTTTCATTATCGCGACCCGTTGCTCGACCCGTCCGTCTTGGTTATCGCGCTGACGCAATCGGGCGAAACGATGGACACCTTGCAGGGCGTCCGCAAAGCCCGCGAAGCCGGTTGCAAAGTTATCGCCGTCGTCAACACCGTCGGCAGCACGATTGCCCGCGAAGCCGACGGCGTGTTTTATATGCATTGCGGACCGGAAATCGGCGTGGCGAGCACCAAGGCGTTCACGGCGATGGTGGCGTCGCTCTACATTTTATCGTTGCGGATGGCGCAGATGCGGCGGACGCTCGACCCGGCGGAAATTATGCGGCGGACGCTCGACCTCGCGCAAGTCGGACCGCGTTTAGAGGCGGTGTTAAGCACCGCGAATTACATTCGCCAAATCGCCGGTCGCTACGCCGAGGCGAAGAACTTTTTATTTTTGGGGCGCGGCACGGGCTGGCCCCTCGCGATGGAAGGCGCGTTGAAATTGAAGGAAGTGAGTTACATTCACGCCGAGGGCTACGACGCGGCGGAAATGAAACACGGACCGATTGCGCTGATTGACGAAAATATGCCGTGCTTGTTTATCGCGCTGTTGGGGCGGCGCTACGGCAAAGTGCGGAGCAACATTCAGGAAGTCCGCGCGCGGCGCGGGCGAGTGATTGTGATTGCCAGCCACAACGACGACCAAATTCACGAGGTTGCTGACGACGTGATTTACGTCCGCGCCGAAAGCGGCGTGATGAATTCGCTGGTGTGCGCGGTGCCGTTGCAGTTGCTGGCGTATTACATCGCGGCGGCGAAAAATTGCGATGTCGATAAACCGCGCGGACTGGCGAAAAGCGTAACGGTCGAGTAGCGATAGAGTTTAGAGTTGAGAGTTTAGAGTTGAGAGTTTAGAGTTGAGAGAGTGGAGTTTTTATTATTTAATGACGCGCGAAGCGCAACCATTGCTCAACTCTAAACTCTTAACTCTCAACTCTGCTCTTGCTCAACTCTAAACTCTAAAAAAAAGGAATCCAAAAATGAACCTTTCGCACCGTCATTGGCATGTGGGCAACGCGCGCGGCTTGTTGGTCGTGGTTTCCGGTCCGGCGGGGAGCGGCAAGACCTCGATGGTCGAAGAAATCACGCGCCGCGCGGCGGGGCATATTTGCCGCGTCATCACCGCGACGACGCGCCCGCCCCGCGCCGGTGAAATCGACGGACGCGACTATTATTTCCTGACCAAAGAAAATTTTGAGGAGAAACTGCAACGCGGCGAATTTGTCGAATACAACGTGTTCAACGACAATTATTACGGCACGCCGCAAGACCGGTTGCAGGCGGAATTGGCGCAAAACAAAGTCGTGGTGCTGGTGATTGACGTGAACGGCGCGGAAAAGGTCTGGCGGCAATATCCGGCGAGCGTGCGGATTTTTGTGTTGCCGCCCACCCGCGAAATTTTGCGCGCGCGCCTGCAAGGGCGCGGCACCGAAAGCGCGGAAAACGTCGAGCGGCGTTTGGCAATCGCGGAAAACGAAATCGGCTGGTTGGAAAACTACGATTATTTGGTGGTGAACGACGACTTGCAATTGGCGGTGAGCGACACGCTCGACATCATCAACAATTCCTACTCCCACCACATCCGCGGCGGCGAACTGACGGCGTGGCTGAACAACCGCTATCAGGACTGGCACGGACAAGTCAAGACGTTCTGAGTGAGAGTTGAGAGTTTAGAGTTTAGAGTTGAGAGTTGAGAGAAGGTTGCGCTTCGCGCATCTTAAAAAAACAAATCCGCTTTCTTCTCAACTCTTAACTCTCAACTCTTAACTCTCAACCGCCAACTGCCACTCCCCGTCGGTTTCGACGGCGGCGACGGCGCAGACCGGATGCGTAAAATTCGCGAACTCGCCGCCGCGCAAAATGTGGCTACACGCGGCGGCGGCGTTCACTTCCGGCAGGGCGGCGCAATTTTCCGGCGCGATAATATTCCGCTCGTAAGTCGATAAATAAAAACATCGCCCCGCCGTGAGCGGCAACCGCCGCACCTCCAAACCGTCGTGGCGGACACAGCCGAGCCAACCGTCTTCGCCGATTTTCGCGACCGCGACGAGGCGCGGCGTTTGGTAATCGTCGTGTTCGTAATCGAGCGTCGTGAGCGTCAACGCGAGCGCGTCGCGGATAGACATTCCGCCGGCGATTTTTTCGGCAATCGGGTCGGTATGACTGCCGTTGGCTAAAACCGCCGCGCCGGCGCCGGGGATAACCGCGGCGCAGTGATAGGCGATATACGGATTGCGGAAAATATCCGTTTCGTAGCCGGTCTTGGGGACAATCGCGACGCGATTTTGATTTAGGCGCGGCTCGCGATTGGGGAAACTCCGCGACGACACGCGATACATCAGCGCCAATTTTTTCGCCGGCGTCAACCCGACCGCGACGACGCGCCCTAAATAAAGCGGTTCCATTGCTTCTCCTTTGAAAGAGCAGAGTTGAGAGTTGAGAGATTAGAGTTCAGAGTTCAGAGTTCAGAGTTCAGAGTTGAGAGTTTAGAGTTTAGCAGAGGTTGCGCTTCGCGCGTCTTAAAAATAAAACTCCACTCTCTCAACTCTAAACTCTCAACTCTAAACTCTGAACTCTGAACTCTGAACTCTAAACCCTACTTGACTCCGGCGCAATACTCGATAACCTCTTTTGCCGTTTAACCGGCCGAGTAGCGCAATTGGTTAGCGTACCAGACTGTCGATCTGGTGGTCGCGGGTTCGAATCCCGTCTCGGTCGCCAAAATTATCACGCGGGCGGTGTAGCGAAAACGCTACGCAGTCCGCGTTTTTTTTGATAAAGGGCAAAATATGGACGCTACCGCTGAGACCGTCGCGGCGCCCAAGTGGCGCGTTTCGTTGGGAACCAAGTTGATGGTTACCGTCGTGTTTATGGCGTTGACCGTCGGCGGCGTGGCGGTCGGGGTCGGTTATTATTTGCAGAA
>JAISJR010000004.1 GCA_031261425.1 Planctomycetota bacterium | reverse complement strand
ACACGAAAAGAACTTAACACGAATTTTCACGAATTAGACGAATTAACACGAAACCGAGCGAAGCGAAGGTTAGTGGGCTTTCCAAATTTTTTGTCCGTTTTTCGGCTCTTTATTTCGTGTAATTCGTGTAATTCGTGGACAAAAAAATCTCTTTTTTTTTATTCGTAAAAATTCGCGTCTTTTTTTGTTGAATGCGTAAGTCGAGTTTTTAAATTTGTAATTTTTAATTGCTCTTTTTCACGGGTCAGTGAATGAACATCTACCTCGTCGGTCTCGGCTTAATCGGCGGCTCGCTCGCCAAGGCGTTAATCGCCTCCGACCGCGTTTGCGGCTGGGACACCGACGCGGAAACGCGCCGCGCGGCGGCGGCGCTCGGCGTGGAAATCCGTTCGCCGGACGCGGATTTAGCCGATATTGACATTGCGCTCATCGGGCTGTATCCGGCGGCGACCGTCGCGACCGTCGCGACCGTCGCGCCGAAATTGGGGGCGGGAAAAATCGTCGTCGATTTGTGCGGCGTCAAGCGAACCGTCGTCGCGGCGGCGGCGGAAATTTGCGCGGCGGCGAGCGGACATTTTATCGGCGGGCATCCGATGGCGGGGCGGGAAATCAGCGGTTTCGGCGCGGCGCGCGCGGATTTATTCGTTAAGGCGTCGATGTTGCTCTGTCCGCCGGAACCGACCGCCGACGCGGCGCTCGCGACGGTCAAACAATTGTTCCGGCGCGCCGGTTTTCAACAAATCGTCATCACCACGCCGGACGAACACGACCGGCTTATCGCGCACACGTCGCAACTCGCGCATCTGCTGTCGTCGTCCTACGTCAAAAGTCCGGCGGCGCGGCGACACGCCGGTTTTTCCGCCGGCAGTTTCCGCGATTTGACGCGCGTCGCGAAAATGAACACGGATTTATGGACGGAACTTTTCTTAGCCAACCGCGATAATTTAACCGCCGAACTCGACCGCGTGATTGCCGAATTGTCCGCCTATCGCACCGCCGTCGCCGCCAACGACGCCCCCCGCCTGCGCCAACTCATCGACGCCGGCAACGCGGCGAAAGAGGGGCTTGATATTTAAGCCCGCGAATAATCAAGATACGCGGGCTGAAAGGTAGCGGGCAATTTTTCGCCACCAAAGATAAACGCTACCTGTCCACCAAGGAAGAACTTCGCGCGAAAATAGCCCATATACAGATGGATACTTATCAAAACTTCCAGTTGAATTCTGGACAAAAACAGAAAGTGAGCACAAAATGAAACTTATTAAGAAAATAAGAATCCAAAGATTTCGCTCTCTTGGGAATGCGGTCATTCCAGTGGAGGAATTTAATATTTATTCCGGTGCCAATAACATGGGAAAATCAAATATATTAAAAGCATTGAATCTATTTTTCAACTATGACACCTCGTCTCCGTATGATTTTGACAAAGATTACAATAAGGCATATACGGAAAGTGCAACGGGCGCACGTTCCGTGACAATAACAATTTGGTTTCACAAACAAGGTGGAGCCGGAATGTTAGCGCATGATTTTAGCATACAAAGAGAGTTTCCTTTGGGCGCAAAAACTCCCATAACAACTTATTATTCTGAAGATAAAGAACTACAAGAAAAGATAGAACAGAAAAACAATGGCGTTTTCATAGGTCAGTTCTATAAATTTCTCAATAAAGTCCATTACTATTATGTCCCCGCCGTGCGCGATAGGGAATTTACAAGGCGGTTCTTAACAAATTTCGAATCTGTAATTAGACAAAATGCAAATGATGCGAATTTCGAAGGCAAAGTCGCAGATTTGTCGGAAATACTAAAAAAACAATCGGTAAATTTAAGCAAAGACTTTGAAAAATTTTTACAAATTCCGACATCCGCCTCTCTATCGTCTAAGATAGAAGATATCCTTGGCGCAATTGAAATAAATGTTGAGTCAGGGATAAGAGTGCAATCTAAAGCGCCAAAAAAAGTTATGTTGAAAAAATATGTCAATATTTTTTCAACCGGTGATGGCGTCCTGATGTCATACCTCGTTTATTTTCTCAATTATTTATGCAAGGACAACCCGAATCAAAAATTTATATGGGGTTATGAAGAACCGGAAAATTCGCTTGAATATTCAAAGGCACAATCTTTGGCAGATAAGTTTTATGCAGAGTTTATGCACAATGCACAAATTTTTATAACAACTCATTCCCCTGCATTTATAAAATTAAAAGATGAGAAAAATGTTCTTTTACATAGGGTATATATGCGCCAAAAGGAATCTGACGAAGGAAAAGCAGACAATAGAGAATCGGTAATAACAACATTGTCTGCGTTAGAAAAACGTCTGTCTTTATTTCCTGACACAGAATCAGCCGACTATAAATTGTTAGAACGCGAGTTGCATATGATCGAAATGGCGAAGGAAATCGAAGTGGCGGTTGATAAATTAAATCAAGAACGAGAATTGGTAAAACAACAAAAAAAGGAAATTGAAAGAAAATTACAGGAAAAGAATAAACCGATAATTTTTGTTGAAGATAATTACACGCAGTTATATAAAGTTGCATGGTTAAAATTAAACGGTACAAATGTTGATACTTCTACCATCGATTCTATATTTGATGCCAATGCTAAGTTTTATATTTATCCAAAAGGCGGGTGCGGAAATCTGCGAGGATATCTCAATAATCCAAATATGGAAGATATGCGTGATAAAAAAATTATTGGCATCTTTGATTTTGACGAGGCTTATGAGGATTATTCAAAATTAAAAGATTTGTGGGAACTAAAAGAAGGTTATAAAAAACGAAAGAAATTTGATGTTTACGCTATGTTATTACCAATTCCAGATTTCAGAAAGAACATTGCAAGTATAGATTATGGGAAGTACTCTAAACTTGAAGTTGAATTGTTATTTACTGATGATACGATAAAAAAAGTTTATGGCAAACACGCCTACAAAACAGAAAAAATTATCGGAGATATAGAAATTCCAAAAATACAAAATAAAGCAGATTTTTGGAAGAAAGTTATCATTTTACAGAAACCAGATTTTTCTGAGTTCCAAAGATTATTCGATAAAATTGATGAGATATTAAATCTATGCTCCACGACAACATGAAACCCACCCACCCAAAAAAAAACTCCCGCCCGCCACCGCGCTCGAATCCCAAACGGTCAAGTGGAAAGCGGCGTGGCGGGATGACTATTTGGAGTGGCTTGGCGCGTTCGCCAACACCGGCGGCGGCGCTCTTGCAAATCGGCAAGAATGATTTCGGGCTGGTTGTCGGCTTGGGCAACCCGCGCAAATTGCAACCTCCCCAATAAAATCCGCGACGCGCTCGGCGTCTTCGCGCAGGCGGTGCTGAGCGGCATTTATCAAGTTAGCGTTAATTGATTTGGCGGTGAATACATTGTTCATCGCCCCCGCCAAAAAATGCCCCCGCCGAAAATTCCTGTTTCAATACCGTCGCCGCGCCTATAATGCGGCAACTTTTTTGTCCGCGAACGAAAGGTCAAATATGGCTACCGCCGCTAAAAATCTCACGCGCCCGCCGGCGCTTTACGCCGCCTACGCCCGCAAGGGCGGCGCCGCGCCGACCGCCACGCATTACTGTCCGGGGTGCGGACACGGCGTTTTGCACAAACTTATCGCCGAAGCGTTGTCCGACCTCGGTATTCAGGAACGCGCCGTGTTGATTAGTCCCGTCGGGTGCGCCGTCTTCGCCTACTACTATTTCAACTGCGGCAATATCCAATGCGCCCACGGACGCGCGCCCGCCGTCGCCACCGGCGTCAGCCGCGTCCAAGACCGCGCCGTCGTCATCAGTTATCAGGGCGACGGCGACCTCGCGTCCATCGGTCTGAACGAAACGTTGCAAGCCGCCAATCGCGGCGAAAAAATCGCGGTCTTTTTCGTCAACAACACCGTCTATGGAATGACCGGCGGGCAGATGGCGCCGACCACGCTCATCGGCGAAAAAACCGTAACCTCGCCCAACGGTCGCGACGCCGCGCTTGCCGGTTATCCGTTGCATATGTGCGAAATTATCAGCCAACTGCAAGCGCCGGTTTTCATCGAGCGGGTTTCGCTCGCCGACGCGACGCGCATCCGCAAAGCCCGCGCCGCCGTGCGCCGCGCGCTTGAAATTCAGCGCGACGGCAAGGGCTACGCTTTCGTCGAGGTCTTGGCGCCGTGTCCGACCAACTTGCGGCAGGACGCGGCGGCGGCAAACGCCTTCATCATCAACCAAATGGAAAAAGAATTTATCGTGCAAAATTTCCGCGACCGGAGCGCCGACACCGCGCCGGTGACGCGGGCGGCAAGCGACTTTTCCCGCGCCACGCTCGACAAAATCCTCGGCGTTGACCGGAGCGAAACCGCGACGGCGGCGGCGCGAAAAAACTACGCGCCGAAAGAAGTGAAAATCGCCGGTTTCGGCGGGCAAGGCGTGTTGAGTATGAGCGTCATTTTAGCGCGGGCGGCGTGCGCGGACGGACTGAACGTTTCGTGGTTGCCGTCTTACGGACCGGAACAGCGCGGCGGCACGTCCAACTGTTCGGTGGTGCTTTCCGGCGATTTAATCGGCTCGCCGGTCGTGCAAAATCCCGACGTGTTGGTGGCGATGAACAAGCCGTCGTGGGAGCGGTTTCACGGCGACGTGAAGCGCGGCGGCTTTATTTTTTACGATGCGTTAATCGGCGACCTGCCGGCGACGGACGGCGCGACCACGCTGGCTATTCCGGCGACGGAATGGGCGCGGGAAATGGGCGAAAAAAAATCGTCGAATATCGCGATGCTCGGCGCGATAATGGCGAAGGCGGGATTAGACCTGTCAACGGCGGCGATGAAACAAGCGCTGACCGACAATTTCGCCGGCAAAGGCAAAGACATTGCCGCGAATATCGCCGTGTTGGAACAGGCGATGGGGAAGAGTTCAGAGTTGAAAGTTTAGAGTTGATATCTCGTGTTGCGCGGTCAACAAAAAGACGGAATTTTTACGAATAAAAAAGAGAGATTTTTTTGTCCACGAATTACACGAATTACACGAAGTTAAAAAGATTGAAAATGGACAAAAAATTCGTGTTAAGTTCTTTTCGTGTAATTCGTGTAATTCGTGGATAAGTTCTTTTTTTTTAATACGGGGAAAACCTATGAAAATTGCGCTTTGCGCTTGGGAAGCGGTTTATGCGATTGAAATCGGCGGGGTCAGCGCCCACGTTTTCGGCTTGGCGGCGGCGCTCGCGGCGGCGGGGCACGAGACGCACCTGTTCACGCGGCAGGGCGACGGGCAAAACGCCACCGACCTCATCAACGGCGTCCATTATCACCGCTGTCCGTGGCGCGCGCGCGGCGACCTGTTCGGCGAAGTCGCCGCGTTCGCCGAGACGGCGCGTTTCTATTTGCAAAACACCGCCGCGCTGATTGACGGTTTTGACGTGCTTCACTGCCACGACTGGCTGACGTTCGCTCTCGGCGCGCGCTGGCAAAAAGAACAGGGCGGCAAATTCATCGCGACCTTTCACACGACCGAATGGGGGCGGAGCGGCGCCTGGCCCGAACGCGGCGACGGGCTGAAAATCGCCGAGACCGAACTCGCCGCCACGCGCGACGCCGACGGCGTGATTGTCGTCAGTCAGGAAATCAGCCGCCAAGTCAAACTGCTCTATCACTGCCCCGACTGGAAAACGCGCCTCATTCATTACGGCATTGATTGCCTGCCGCCGGCGCGGCACGCGCTCCTCCGGCAGGCGACGCGCGCCAAATACAAACTGCCGGAAAACGCGCCGACGTGCCTGTTTGTCGGGTCGCTCAATGAGCGCAAAGGCGCGGATATTTTAATCGAGAAATTGCCGGAAATTTTGCCGCAGGTCGCGGGCGGAAAATTTATTTTCGCCGGACACGGCGCGTTGCTCGGACGGTTGCGCGAAATCATCGACCATAACGCCGCCACCGAAACGGTGCTGACGTTGACGGACTATTCGGCGGGCGAACTCGCGGCGTTGTATTACGCGGCGGACGTGGTGGCGATACCGTATCGCTACGACCCGTTCGGCGCGGTGGCGCTCGCCGCGTGGGAAGCGGCGCGACCGGTGGCGGTCTGCGGCGACGGCGCGACGGCGGAATTGACGTTCAACGAAGTCAACGGCATCAAGACGACGCCGGAAAATTTCGGCGCGGCGCTGGTGAATTTGTTGAACCATCCCGAACACGGCAAATGGTTGGGAATGAACGGTCGCGCCGCCGCCGAAACGGCGTTCAGTTGGCAGACCATCGCCGAGCGGGCGTTGGCGCTGTATAAAGCGAGTAGCGGTCAGTGAGCAGTTAGAGAGCAATTAAAAATTACAAATTAAAAATTAAAAATGGCGGAGTTGATTAGCAAATCCGCAAGCGCACGCGAAGCGAAACTTTGACCATAAAACTCCACAATTTTTAATTTGTAATTTTTAATTTATTTTTCATTCCCCTCGGCGATTGCCAAACAATTCAATTTCGCAATGACAACTCCCCTCCTCACCGTCAAAAATCTCCGCCGCTATTTTCCCCTTCAGCGAAATTTTTGGGGCAAGCCGCGTTGGTGGAAAAAAGCCGTCGATGACGTCAGTTTCACCGTCGAACGCGGAAAAACCTACGCGCTCGTCGGCGAGTCGGGGTGCGGCAAAACCACCATCGGGCGGAGTTTGCTCCGGCTCATCGAGCCGACCGGCGGCGAGGTCTGGCACGACGGCGTGAATTTATTGACGTTGTCGAAGCGGCAAATGACGGCGCGGCGGCGGCGGTTGCAGATGATTTTTCAAGACCCGTATTCGTCGCTCAATTCGCGCTGGAACGCCGGCGCGCTCGTCGGCGAAGGGTGGGATATTCACCGTCTTTATCCGCCCGCCGAACGCGACGCGCGGTTGGCGGAAATTTTCGCCGCCGTCGGGCTGTTGCCGGAACACGCGAACCGTTATCCGCACGAATTTTCCGGCGGTCAGCGGCAACGGCTTTGCATCGCGCGGGCGCTGGCGCTGTCGCCGGAATTTATCGTTTGCGACGAGGCGGTCAGCGCGTTGGATGTGTCCATTCAGGCGCAAATTATTAACTTGCTGATGGACTTGCAAATTGAGCGCGGCATCGCGTATTTGTTCATTTCGCACAATCTCGCCGTCGTGCGGCAAATCGCCGAGCGCGTCGGCGTGATGTATGCCGGACAACTCGTCGAAGAAGCCGCGACCGACGAATTGTTCGCCGACCCGCGCCACCCTTACACGCAAACGCTGTTGAGCGCCATTCCCGCAATCGGCGCGGCGGCGGCGAGACAAATTGCGAAACCAACCGCGCGGCAAAATCTCGCGGAACTCGCCCTCGCCGAGACCTCCGGCTGTCCGTTCGGCGAACGTTGCCCGCAAGCGCGCGCCGTCTGCCGCCGCGCCCCCGCCGCCGAACATCGCGACGGCGACCGGCGAGTAAGGTGCCATTTGTTTGATTGAGAGTTGAAAGTTTAGAGTTGAGAGAATGAGCGCGAAGCGCGGCTAATTAAATTCCCCTCTACGGAGGGGTGGCAGGCGAAACGCTCTACCTCGCCTGACGGGGTGGTTGCCGTTTTGCCTTGAATCGCGCTACGGAATCCGGGACGCCGCGAGCCACCACCCCGGCATCGCGACACCGAACCGTCGCGATGCCACCCCTCCGTAGAGGGGAATTCGCATTGTTGCGCTTCGCGCGTCTTAAAAATAAAACTCCTCTCTCTAAACTCTCAACTCTACCGAAAGGCAACCGATGAAAATACCGCTAACCCTACTGACGCTACTCTTTCTTGCCGCCGCCGCCGCGGGCGCGGAGATTCTGAAACCCGCCGAGATTAGAGCCGATGTCGTGCAGTCGGCGAACCGCAACTGGCGCGGCACGATTACGAAAGAGGACTTCGTCGCGACGACGATTACGGCGGACGGCGTGGACACGGCGGTGCCGCACCACACCGTCGTCGCCGTCTATTACCGCGACGTGGACAACGAGGCGTGGACGAATTTTTTACAGACGTGGCAGGATAAAAATTATGCGGCGGCGCTGACGGCGCTCAACGCGGTCGAAACCGGTCTGCGCGATTTGGCGTCGATGCGGCAACAATTTTTCGCCGAGCGGGTGAGTTATTATCGCGGATTGG
This sequence comes from Planctomycetota bacterium, assembly GCA_031261425.1. Classification (GTDB taxonomy): domain Bacteria; phylum Planctomycetota; class SZUA-567; order SZUA-567; family SZUA-567; genus MS499-59. Next base: position 17,043 of record JAISJR010000004.1, on the reverse strand, counting down.
CGTATTACTATTTGCGCGATTTTCCCAACGCCGAAAAACATTTGGCGACGGCGGCGAAACGGTTGAACGCGATTTACAAATTCGAGAGCGAATACTTTTGGACGCGGGCGCTGGAAAATCAGGGCGAATACGACAAAGCCGCGCAACGCTACCACCAATTTTTAACGGTGATTCTGCCGCATTTGGCGGAACAAAAACCGCCGGACGCCGACCGGTGGCGAAAATTGATGGAATTGGGACGCGACCGCGCGCAGGTCTTTTTGCTGACGGCGTATCCCGACAATAACGAAAAAGTCCGCGCGGCGCTGGCGAAATTTCACGCCGCGGCGGGACAGGCGCCGGTCGATACGGTCGATGACGATTTGCGGTTGAGCGCGCTCCGCACGGAATTGCGCGCGCAAAAATATCTGGCGGGCAAGAACGCCGCCGAGAACGCCAAAATCGTCGAGCAGTTGCGGGAGCCGCTCCGCGAGGCGGCGCTCGCGGGCGACCGCGCCAATTTGGGCTGGATGTATTTGCTGAACGCCGACGCCAATTTCACGCGCTGGGACGGCGCCGAGAACGCCAGTTTGCGGCGCGATTACGGCGAAGCGGCGCTGTTCGATTATTTGCGCGTGGCGTATGGCTACGCGGTGGAGCCGGCGGAATTGGCGCGGACGTATTTCAACCTCGGCAAACTCATCGAAGACCTGCGCGGCAACGATTGGCAAGCGCGCGCCCTGTTGCACTACCGCCGCGCCGTTTCCTCGGAATTCCGCCACACGCCCACCTACGACGACGCCCGCAAAGCGTTCGCCAATTTGGAAAACCGGATGCGGAAATAAAAAGAGCAATTAACAATTAACAATTGTGGAGTTTTTATTGGCAAAATCGCAAGCGCTCGCGAAGCGAATTTTTGACCGTCAAACTCCGACGCTACCAACTAAAAACTACCGACTACCAACTCTTACCCCGCCTCATACCCCAAAATCTCGCGCCAGCGTTTGCGCGGCACCGGCGCGAATTCGCGCGGCTCCAAGGTATAACTCGCGCGACCGGTCGAAAGTCCGCGCACCACCGTGGCGTAGCCGAACATCTCCGCGAGCGGCGCTTTGGCGCGGATTACTTTTAGATTGCCGCGTTGCGCAATCTCGTGAATTTCCGCGCGGCGTCCGTTGAGGTCGTGAATGATGCCGCCGACAAACTCCTCCGGCGTCGTTACTTCCAGCGCCATCAGCGGCTCCAACAAATCCGCGCCCGCCTTGGCGACGGCGTCGCGCATCGCCGCGTCCGTCGCCGCCGTGAACGCGCTGTCGGTCGCGCAATTTTCGCGCGTCGCCCCGCCGGTTACCGTTACTTTCATTTTGATTAACGGATAGCCGCCCAACCCGCCCGACTGACAACCGCCCAAAAATCCTTCGCGGATAAATTCGTGCAGACGCGCCGGAATTTGCGGCGCGGCGATTAACAGTTCCGGTTCCGTCGCCGCGTTCGGCTCGACGGCGACGCTGACCGCCGCGTAATGCTCGCGCCCCGCGAGCGTCTGCGCAAATTCCCCGCGTCCGCTCGCCGCTTTTTGAATCGTTTCGCGATAGGTAACGCGCGGCTTGCCGGTTTTGCACGGCACTTTGTAGTCGCGAATAATCCGCGTCGCGATAATTTCCAAATGCAATTCACCCATTCCCGAAATGAGCAACTGCCCCGTTTCGGCGTTGGTCGAATAGGTGAACGTCGGGTCTTCCCGCGCCACTTTTTCCAGCACTTCCATTAACTTGTCGCGGTCGTCGTTACTGCGCGGCTCGACGGCTTGGCTGATGACCGCCGCCGGAAAGCGCGGCGGCTCCAATTCGACCAGCCGCCCGTCTTCGGCGCACAGGGTGTCGCCCGTCCGCGCGAATTTGAAGCCGCTGACGCCGATGATTTCGCCCGGTCCGACGACGGTTTCCCGCTCGCGGCTGTTGGCGTGCAAGCGCCACAGTCGCGCCGCCCGCTCTTTGCGCCGATTGTGCGCGACGACCAATTTTTCGCCCTCTTTCAATTCGCCGGAATAGACGCGCAAATACGTCAGCGGTCCGTGCGCGTCATCGACGATTTTGAACGCCAGCGCGCACAGCGGCTCTTTGCGAAGCGGCTGACAGAGGACGGTTTTTTCGGGCTCGCCCGGCTCGTGTCCGGCGACCGCGCCGCGGTCTTTCGGCGAGGGCAGATAGTCAACCACGCCGTCGAGCAACGGTTGGACGCCTTTGTTGCGCAACGACGAGCCGCAAAAAACCGGCGTGATTTTCGCGGCGATGGTCAGTTCGCGCAGACCGCGCCGGATGTCGTCGTCGCTTAAATTTTCTTCGGTGAGATATTTTTCGGTGAGTTCGTCGTTCGCTTCGGCGGCGGTTTCGACGAGGCGCAGGCGCGCCAATTCGACTTCTTCGGCGAGGTCGTCCGGCACCGGCGCGACGCCGACGATGCCGCCTTGCGCGGTCTCGTCGAAAGTCAACATTCGCCGCGCGATAAGGTCGATGACGCCGGAAAATCGGTCTTCGCGCCCGACGGGAATTTGCACCGGCACCAGCGCGGCGCCGAGTTTGTCGCGCATTTCGGCGAGGACGTGTTCGACTTCGGCGCCGGCGCGGTCGAGTTTGTTGATAAACGCGAGGCGCGGCACGCCGTATTTTTCGGCTTGCCGCCAAACGGTTTCGGATTGCGCTTCGACGCCGGCGACGCCGCAAAAAACGGTAATCGCGCCGTCGAGAACGCGGAGCGAGCGCTCGACCTCGGCGGTAAAATCGACATGCCCCGGCGTGTCGATTAAGTTGATTTGACAGTCCTGCCAATGGAGCGTGGTGGCGGCGGAGGCGATGGTGATGCCGCGCTGTTGCTCGTCAAGCATAAAGTCCATCACGGTGTCGCCGTTGTGGACTTCGCCCATTTTGTGTTCTTTGCCGGAGTAAAAGAGGATGCGCTCGGTGGTGGTGGTCTTGCCGGCGTCGATGTGCGCGATGATGCCGATATTGCGGATTTTGCCGAGCGGCGGCGGGAGGGGCGGCATTATCACTCCTTTTTCAATTTACAATTAACAATTCACAATTAACAATTAACAATGGTGGAGTTTGATTGGCAAATTCGCTTCGCGCAATTTTGATAATCAATTCCTTAATTGTTAATTGTCAATTGTTAATTGTTCAAAAGTCGGCATACGCGAACAGCCGCCCGTCGTTATTGGCGGACGGCGCCGCGCCGCCGGGTTTGCGGATAATCGCCAACGCGGAAAAATCGCTCTCCGCCGCGCCCGCCGGAAAATCGCGGCTGTCAATTTCCTGAAAACCGGCTTGTTTCGCCAGTTCGACCACGTTGCTCCACGCCCAATACGCCGGCAGGCGCCGCACCACCACGTCGATTTGCGCCGCGTCGCCTTTGGTAGCGAGGTAGCGGTATTTAACGTCGGCGAAATCGTTTTCCCGCGCCGCCTTGCTCCGCAAACAGACGCACGCCTGCGCCCCGTCGCGACAGTGCCAAACCACCGCGTCCTCGTCCCAGCCGTCAAACATTTTTAGCAACGGTTGCCAATTGCGGTCGCGTTGCGGCGAGGGAAACGCCAGCACGCCGCCCGGATTGAGCGCCTGAAACGCCGCCGAAAAATTCGCTTTCAACGTTTGCCAATCGGGTTCGAGCATCCAGTTCGGACTGACGATGCAATCGACCGGATGCGGCAGATTGGCGGCGATTGCAGCGCGCTCGCCGGCGATAAAACCGCATTGCAAATTGCGGCTTTTCGCGAGTTCGCGTCCGCGCTCGACGCCGTAGGCGGAGGGCAAATGCGCGAGCGTCGCGCAGTTGACGTTTTGCGCCAAGTCGAGGGCGCTCCGTCCGAGCGCGCCGCCGGAATAGAGGCACGAGGCGCGACCGGCGAGCAATTGCCGGAACAGCGGATTGAGCAGGGCGTATTCGGCGCGTCCCCACACGGGGCGCCGAAACCATTCCCAGCGGGCGACAATTTCTTCGGCGTTATCGGCGATTTGCATAGGGCGGGTTCCTTAATTAAGAATATAGAATTAAAAATTAAAAATTAAAAATGGCGGTTGTCGCTTCGCTCCATTTTCAAATTCGCTTCGCGAATCTGAAAATCAAACTCCACAATTTCTAATTTTTAATTTTTAATTCTTAATCGAAGTCGCACTGTTCCTGCGCGCGAATTTTTTTGACCACCTGCGCCATCACTTCGGGGATTTTCGGCAACGGCAAATTCAATTGTTGCAGACACCCCGGCGCCAACCGCGCAATCAACTCGTCGCCCGTCGCGCCGAAGCCCAGCGCTTGCGTCAGAATGTTCGCCAAGTGGCAAAGCCAGCACAGATGCGACGAATTGTCGGTCGGCGCGCGCAAGTCGCGGCACGCTTCGACCACCGCCGCCGGCATATTCCAATGGTCGAGCAGTTGCGCGCCGAGGTCGTAGTGCGTGAATTGCCACAACTCCATTTCCGCGTCCATCAGCGGGATGTTTTCGGCGCGTTTTTTCTGGACGGCGGCGGCTAAATCCGCGGGGTAATACTGGTTCATCACAATCAGCCCGATTTTGTTGAGCAAACCGGCGACGAAAGCGTTGCCGCTGTCGGGACTGTCGATAAAGCGCGCGATTTCTTCGGTCGCCGCCGCCGAGTCCACCGCGTAGCGCCAGAAATCGACAATCGGAAATTCGGGAATCGTGTTTTCGCATTTGCCCGCCACGAACGCCGACAACACCAGATTGCGCATCGCCTTGAAGCCCAAAATCACGATGGCGTAGTTGATGCTCGAAATCACGCGGTTGAAGCCGTAAAACGGCGAATTAACGACTTTCATTATTTTCGCCGCCAGCGCGACGTCGGATTCGATGGCGCGCGCGATGTCCGTCGCCGAGACCGACTGCGAGCGCGTCAACTGTTCGAGCCGGACAATCACGTCCGGCAACGAAAACAGTTCGCCGATTTGGGCGATGCGGCTTTTGACCTCGTGAATGTTAAAGTCGGCGTCAGTCATAAATTTTACCTTGCGCGATGAGTTCCGCCGCCGCGTCGTAAATGACGCGCATTTCGGGATTATCCATCTGCCCGACAAACATCCGGTCCAACTGCTCGACGCGCGCCGCGAGTTGTTCGGGCGTGGCGGGGACGACCGGTTCTTCTTTTTTCAGCGCGGGACTCATGGCAACACTCGTTTTCGGTTCGGAGTAACGGACACAACAAAGGAACGGATTTTATGGACGGCGCGGAAAAAACCAGAAGGAAAAAACCGGAGTTTAGTGCGGAGAGTTTAGAAATTAGAGTTGAGAGTTTAGAGTTAAGAGTTTAGCAGAGGCGGCGCTTCGCGCGTCTTAAAAAATAAAACTCCATTCTCTAAACTCTCAACTCTTAACTCTAAACTCTATAAATTCCCCCGCCGCCCGCGTATCATACGCGCGACTTTCTCTCCCGCCACGAATGGTGCCGATGACCGCTTCCCCCGCCGACCGCCGCCGGTTGTTGCAAATTTGCCGGACGCTGACGCCCGCCGAGACGCTGGTGTTGCAGTTGCTGTCCGTCATTTACGCGCCGGTCAGCATCGGGGCGTTGCGCAACGTCGCGCGGCATTTTCATTCGGGGCTGTCCGGCAACCTCCCCGTCATCGTCGAATCGCTCCTGCGCAAAGAACTCGTCGAAAAAATCGCCCCCGACGGCAACGAGGCGAAACTTTACGAATGGCGCGAAATCCGCGCCGCGCCGCCGATTCGCGAAGCGTTGTCGCAAGCCGCGCTCGACAGCGGCATTTTTCATTCGCTCGCCGGCGCCGTCCGCTCGGCGCTCTGGCGCGACGAAGAACGGTTGCTCACCGCCGAACACGGTCTCGCCCGCGCCCGCGCCGCGCTCTATCAGGGCAACGAAAAAATGTATCGCGAAGCCCTCCGGCAAAACGCCGCCGCCTTTCCGCGCGAAAAAATTTCGCCGGTCGCCGGCATTTGCGCCCACAGCGACCGCCGCGATTGGCTGAAAAATCTTCCCAAGAATTTTCTCGTCGAAGCGCTGACCGACGCGCTCCGCTACGCGCTCGCCGCGTTGGCGCCCGCCGACGATTTATTGACGATGCTCGAAGAAACCGCGTCGCCGGCGACCGCGCCGGAAATCGCTTATCACTATTTATTTCGCGGCAAATTCGCCAAAGTGTTGAAATTCGCCAAAACGGCGACCGCGCCGGAAATTCCCGTTTTTTTCCGCGCGTGGGTTGACGCGCTGAGCGGTCATAATTTATCGCCGGACAACGTGCCGGCGACGACTTTTCCGCCACTGGCGGCGGCGTTGCGCGTTTTGCTGTGGCTGAAAAACCGCAATTACGCCGAAGCCGAACATTATTGCGAGCGTCAAGGTCCGCCGGCGCTGGAGTTGGCGCGACCGCTGTTCTGGGTCGTCAAACAACGGCTGGGGCAAAACTCGCCGCCGCCGCCGTTGCCCGATAACGGCGACGCCGCCGGTTGGAGCGACGCGCATCCGCTGACCACGCTGTTCGCCTATCTCGCGCGGCATTGGGAAGCGGCGGCGTTCGACGAGCACCGCGCCGGCTTGGCGACGTTTTTTCAGCAAGCCCGCGACGGCGGCTATGACTGGCTCGCCGTCGAAGCGGCGGCGATTCTCGCCGCCCGCGAAAAAAACGACGAAGTCCTCTGGGCGGCGAAACTCGCCAACGCCGTAAAAAAATGCAAGTGCGCGCCCGTCGTCGATTGGCTGACGCCGCGCGCCGAATGGGAGCGTCCGCTGTCGGCGCTGACGGCGTTGTTGCAAAACGCCGCGCCGCCCGCCGCCGAAGCCGCGCGGCTGATTTGGCAACTCGACTATCACGACCCGACCGGCATTTACGAATTGTCGGCGTGGCAACAGGGTCTAACCGTCGCCGGCAAATGGGGCAAGGGCAAGCGGCTGGCGTGGAGCGCCGTCGCCGCGCAAGCCGCCGCGCCGTTTTTCACCGACGACGACCGCCGCCTCGTCGCGGCGCTGAGCAAAGAAATTCGCGAAAAAACCGCGACCTACGAATTGAATTACGACCTCGCGTTGCCGGCGCTCGTCGGGCATCCGCGCGTTTTTTTGGCGGGCGGCGCGCGCGTCGAAGTCGTGGGCGGCGAGCCGGAATTGTTGGTGCTGAAAACGCCGGACGGCATCAAATTGCAAATCCAGCCGCCGGTCAAAGACGACGAGTCCATCGCGTTCATCCGCGAAACGCCGACCCGTTTTCGCGTCGTCAAAATCGCGCCGCTACACCGGCAACTGGCGAAAATCATCGGCGCGGAATTGGCGTTTCCGCAGGCGGCGTTGCCGGCGGTCAAACCGGCGCTTGACGATTTCAGCGCGTATTTGACCGTGCAGTCCGAAGTCGGCGGCATCGGCGCGTCCGCCGAGGAAATGCCGCCGGAGCCGCGCTTGCGCGCGCATCTCTTGCCGCTCGGCGACGGTTTGCAAGTCGAATTTTTCGCGCGCCCGTTCGGCGACTGCGGCGGTTATTACCGCCCCGGACGCGGCGCCGGCTTGTTGGTCGGCGAGTTCGACGGACGGCGCGTGCGCGTCTCCCGCGACCTGCCCGCCGAAATCGCGCGGTTGGAAAAAATTATTGCTCAATGTCCGGCGTTGGGCGACGGCGAGCGCGTCGAACAAGCGTGGCGATTGTCGGACCCGCTCGACTGCTTGGAATTTTTGTTGGAATTGCGCGACTGCGGCGACGAGGTCGTCGCCGAATGGCCCCAGGGCGGACGGCGGAGCGTGGAAGCGTCGCCGCAATTTTCGCGCGTGCGAGTCAATCGCCGCAACGACTGGTTCGAGGTCGTCGGCGAAATCAAAGTCAACGAAGCGCTGACGATTAGTTTGCAGGAATTATTGCGGCTAAACGCGACCGCGACCGGACGCTTCGTTAAAATCGGCGAAGACCAATTTTTGGCGCTGACCGCATCGTTTAAGGAGCAATTGGACGCCTTGTCGGCGTTCGGCGAAGTCGGCGCCGACGGCGTCCGCTTGTCGCCGCTCGCGGCGCTGACGCTCGACGATTTACGCGGCGAAGTCGGCGAATTTCAAGCCGATTTGGCGTGGAAGCAACTCGTCGCCAAATTGCGGGCGCCCGCGCCGTTCGCCCCGCCCGCGAATTTGCGCGGCGAACTGCGCGATTATCAAAAGCGCGGTTTTGAATGGTTGGCGAATTTGGCGGAGTGGAATTTCGGCGCGTGTCTCGCCGACGATATGGGCTTGGGCAAAACGGTGCAAACGCTGGCGTTGTTGTTGCATCGCGCGGCGGCGGGCGCGGCGCTGATTGTCGCGCCGACTTCGGTCTGTTTCAATTGGCGGAGCGAAGCGGAAAAATTTGCGCCGGATTTGCAGGTTGTCCGTTTCGGCGACGGCGACCGCGCCGCGATGCTCAAAAACGCCGGCAAAAACGCGGTCGTGGTGTGCAGTTACGCGCTGTTGCAACAGGAAGAAAAATTGCTCGCGGAAAAAGAGTGGGCGACGGTGGTGTTGGACGAGGCGCAAGCCATCAAAAACGCGGCGACGAAACGCTCGCAGGCGGCGATGAAACTACCCGCCGCTTTTCGGCTGGTAACGACCGGCACGCCCATCGAAAATCATCTCGGCGAATTGTGGAATCTGTTCAACTTTCTCAATCGCGGCTTGCTCGGCTCGCACAAAAAATTTCAGGAACGTTTTGCCGCGCCGATTGAAGGCGACAACGACGCCGCGGCGCGCGAGCGGCTGAAGCGGCTACTCAAACCGTTTATTTTGCGGCGGCTGAAAACGCAGGTGCTGACCGAGTTGCCGCCGCGCACCGAGATTCTCAAAACGTTGCCGCCGTCGCCGGAAGAGGCGGCGTTTTACGAGGCGGCGCGGCGGGACGCGGTGGAGAAATTGCAGAATTTGCCGGCGGCGCGCGGCGCGGCGGGCGCGCGGCATCTGCGGATTTTAGCGGAAATAATGCGCTTGCGGCGCGCCTGTTGTCATCCGCGCTTGGTTGACCCGGCGAGCAAAATTATGAGTTCCAAAATGGCGGAGTTCGGCGCGATTGTCGAAGAGTTGCGCGAAAACGGTCATCGGGCGTTGGTGTTCAGCCAGTTCGTTGACCACTTGGCGTTGGCGCGGGAATACTTGGACGAGCGGCGGATTACTTATCAGTATTTGGACGGCGCGACGCCGGAAAAACAGCGGCGCAAAGCGGTGGCGGCGTTTCAAGCCGGCGCCGGCGATTTGTTTTTGATTTCGCTGAAAGCCGGCGGACAGGGCTTGAATTTGACGGCGGCGGATTACGTGATTCATTTAGACCCGTGGTGGAATCCGGCGGCGGAAGACCAGGCGTCCGACCGCGCGCACCGCATCGGACAAACGCGACCGGTAACCATTTACCGGTTGGTGATGCAAAACACGATTGAGGAAAAAATCGTGGAGATGCACCGCCACAAACGGCGGCTCGCCGAAGGACTGTTAAGCGACGGCGACCTCGGTAAAATCGACGCCGAAGCGTTGTTGCAATTGATGCGGGGCTAATTTTTAGAGTTTAGAGTTTAGCAGTGGAGTTGTCTTAAAAATGCGTGAAGCGTAACCTCCTCTCAACTCTCAACTCTCAACTCTGAACTCTCAAAACTATGCTCTCCCTCCGTCCCGCCATTCGCGCAATGTCCGCTTACGTCCCCGGTGAAAAAGCCGGCGGCGACGACTTTATCGTTCTCAACGCCAACGAAAATCCGTATCCGCCGTCGCCGCAGGTCTTTGCCGCGATTAACGCGGCGCTGAACCGCTTGGCATGGTATCCCGAGAGTTCCAGCCGCGATGCGCGCGACGCGGCGGCGGCGGTTTTCAAGGTCGCGCCGGAAACGGTGCTGTTGACCAACAGTTCGGACGAAATGTTGCGCATTATCGCGCAGGCGTGTTTGAACGACGGCGACCGCGCGGTCGCGTTCACGCCGTCGTTCACGTTTTACCGGACGCTCTGCCAAGTGCAGAACGCCGATTTTCGCGAAATCGCTTTTCCCGACGATTTTTCTTTGCCGCCGTTGCCCGCCGACCTTGCCGCGGCGAAAGTGATTTTTTTCCCCAATCCGGGCGCGCCGAGCGGCACGGTGTATGAACTCGCCGACATCGAAAAATTGCTGACCGCCGCGCCGGACGCGGTCGTCGTCATCGACGAGGCGTATGCCGATTTTGACCGCAACGCCCATTCGGCGTTGCCGCTACTCGGCAAATACAACAATTTAATCGTAACGCGCACGCTGTCGAAAAGTTATTCGCTCGCCGGTTTGCGGGTCGGCTTGGGTTTTGCCGCGCCGGAGTTGGCGACGGAACTGCACAAAGTCCGCGACTATTACAACCTTGACCAATTGGCGCAGGCGGCGGCGGCGGCGGCGTTGCGCGACCAAAATTATTTGCGGGAAAATTGCGAGAAAATCATCGCCACGCGGGAACGGTTTGCGGCGGCATTGGCGGCGACGGCGAAGGTCTGGGCTTCGGGGGCGAATTTTGTGCTGGCGCGTTTCGGCAAACCGGCGGCGGCAAATTTATACCAATATCTAAAAGACCGCAAAATTTTAACCCGCTACTGGAACGCCCCGCGCCTCGACGACTGCCTGCGGATTACTATCGGCACGGACGAACAAATGCGCGCGACGCTTGCCGCAATAAAGGCGTTTTTAAGTGAGCAGTGGGCAGTGAGCAGTGGGCAGTAAAAGAGCAATTACGAATTACGAATTAAAAATTACGAATTACGGTTGCAATCGCGCTCGCTCTATTCAATTGCCACGCCTTTTAAGGCGTGGTTAGCGGTCAAAAAAAGAAAAGGGCTTTAGCCCAAACGAGCGTTCGGCTAAAGCCGGTGGAATGAAACTGCATTTTTTATTTTGGGCTAAAGCCCATTCTTTTTTTCGCCATTTTACCCGCCGTTAAAACGGCGGGCTATTGAAGTTCGCCGCGCTTCGCGCATTGCAAATCGACGGCAATAAATTGCCGCCGAAAACTGCCCACTGACCACTTCAAATCGTATCCAACGCCTCCGCCAGCGCGCCGATGATGTCGTCGAGGTGTTCCAAGCCGATGGACAGGCGAATCAATTCGGGGTGCAAGCCGCCTTTGCGTTGGTCTTCGTCGGACAACTGCGAATGGGTGGTGCTTGCCGGATGAATTATCAAACTTTTGGCGTCGCCGACGTTGGCGAGCAAACTAAATAATTTCACGTTATCGACTAATTTTTGCGCCTCGGCGCTCCCGCCGCGGACGCCGAAAACCACCATTCCGCCCGCGCCGTTCGGCAGATATTTTTTCGCCAGCGCGTCGAAACCCGGATAGCGCGCCCATTCGACTTTTTTATGACCTTGCAAAAATTGCGCGACTTTCAGCGCGTTTTCGCTGTGTTTCGCCATCCGCAACGCCAGCGTTTCGACCCCTTGCAGGAAAATCCACGCCGCGTCCGGCGCCAAGGTGGGACCTTGATTGCGCAACCCGACCGTGCGCAAGCGCAACGAAAACGCGACGGGATTTAACGCGCCCAAATCGTGCGCGAAACGCAAGCCGTGATAGCCGCGGTTCGGCTCGTTGAACAACGCGAATTTTGGGTCCGTCCAATCGAATTTGCCGTCCTCAATCACCGCGCCGCCAATGCCCGCGCCGTGTCCGCCGAGCCACTTCGACAACGAATGAATCACCAAATTCGCGCCGTGTTCGAGGGGGCGCAACAGCGACGGCGGCGTGAACGTCGCATCGACAATCAGCGGCAGATGATATTTTTGCGCGACTTTCGCGTAGCCCTCGATGTCGGCGACGCCGAGCAAGGGATTGCCGACGGTTTCGATAAAAATCGCGCGGGTTTTGTCGTTAATCGCCGCTTCCACGGCGGCGAAATTGTTCACGTCGGCGAAGCGGACGGTGATGCCGCCCTGCGGCAAAATCGCGTCGAACTGCGTGAACGTGCCGCCGTAAAGATTGTTCGCGGCGACGATTTCGTCGCCGGCTTGCGCGATATTGGTAATCGTGAAATACACCGCCGCCGTGCCGCTGGACAGCGTGAGCGCCGCCGCGCCGCCGTCGAGCGCCGCGAGCCGTTTTTCCAACACGTCGTTGGTCGGATTCATCAAGCGCCCGTAAATGTTGCCGAGTTCGCGCAACCCGAACAAATCCGCGCCGTGCTGGGAATTGCGGAAATTGTAGGCGGTCGTGCGATACACCGGCACGGCGCGGGCGTTGGTCGCGGGGTCGGGATTTTCCTGTCCGGCGTGAATCGCGAGCGTTTCGAGATGGTAAGACATTGGGGTTTCTCCTAAAAAAAGAACTTGTCCACGAATTTTCACGAATTAGACGAATTAACACGAAACCGAGCGAAGCGAAGGTTAGTGTGTTTTCCAGATTTTTTTGTTTCTCACGGAGAACACGGAAAAATACGAATTGAAAATGCTCTATTCAATTGCCACGCGCTTTAGCGCGTGGTCGGCGTTAGAAAAATGACCGGCTTTAGCCGAACGGTTTATTTGGGCTAAAGCCCGCTCATTTTTTTCGCCATTTTACCCGCCGTTAAAACGGCGGGCTATTGAATTTCGTGGCGGCTTCGCCGCTTTGCAATCGACGGCGATAAATCACCGCCGAAATATCGCAATTCCGCTCACTGCCCACGGCTCTCGGCGGGAATTTTTATCGATTGCGCTTGCGCCGCGGCTTGCGCGTTTTTCGTTTCGAGACCGGCGGCGTTGATGATAAGCATATCCGTCGCCGCGCGCGGGTTCGGCGCCGGCGTGATTTGCCGCTCGCGCACGTAGCGTTTCAGCAATTCGATTTGCGCCGACGCGAGGTGTTCCAATTTCACCGTGCCGTTGTCCGCCGCCCGTTCCGCCGCCGTCAGCCACAGCAACGCCCGCGCGTGTTGCTCGGCGCGGCGCTCAAAATCGCCGACCAAATACAAATACGTCGGCAGGTCTAACGACGGCGCCTGCCGCTTTTCCACCGCCGTCGTCAGCAGTTGCGCCGCTTCGGTCAGATAGCGGATTTCTTGCCGTAGGCAATTGCCGCGCACCGCCACTTCTTCGTTCAACGCTTTTTTCGCCAGCGCGATGATTTTCTCTTTCTCCTCGCCCTGAACGCCGTCGGCGATTTTAATTTTCTGCCACGGGTCGGACGCGGCGTCCAAATGTTTTTTCCGCAGTTCGACCAAGACCTGTTCGAGCGCCGTTTGCGCCGCCGCGTTCAGACCGAGACGGTTGTAATAACCGGCTTGCGTCAGCCGCAACAGTTGCCGCTCAATGATGTCGAAGCGCGCCCCGTCGGCGAGCAACTCGTCGATAACGGCGGCGGCGGATTCGAGTTCGCCGGTTTCGCTCTTTTGGATTGCCGCCAACGCGCGGCGCGCGCTGTCCAACAACACGCCCTCGCCGAACGGCGCGGAAATGGCGCGGCGATTCGCCCACGCCGCGAGCCACGCGACGCGCGCCAAACCGAGTTCGTTCACGTCGGGGTCGCCGCGGCGCAGTCGCTCGCGATAAAGCAAAAAGGCGTTGCCGCACCGCAAAATATCGGGAATCTCTTTTTGCAACTCAAACAGCGCGACTAAATTTTGGGCGTCGATTTTAATTTCGCGCCCGAGCAACTGGTGCAAAATTTCCGGCATCGACGGTTGGAGATTTTGTTTTACCCACTGCGCGATTTCGGGATGCTGTTTGGCGCGGAAAGCGCGGAAATCCCGCTGAAACGCCGAAAAACCGCAACGCGGGCAGGTAACGATTTCCGGCATATAACGCACGTTGCCCGACGGATGCGGACACAAATCGCTGTCGGTGTTTTCGTAACGCTGATTACGTTGCGGCAAATTCACCAGCAAGCCGCAAATCGGGCAAGGCGCCGGACGCGACTCGCCGACGACGAAACTGTCTTTATACACCGGACACGCTTTCGCGCCGCCGTTCGGATTTTGCGCGGCGGCGAGCGACTCGGCGTAGCACACGCTCCGCTCGCGTCCGCACACCGGACAAACGTTTTTCTCGCCGGCGTGTTGCCGGCTCGACGCGGAGTCCGGCGCCCCCTCGCGCGATTTTTTCGGCGCGGCTTTTTCGGCGGCGGCGCGGGCGGCGAATTGGTCGAACGGATTCTCGGCGGTCATCGCCGGCGACATCAGCAATAGAATAATAAGTAGGCGTTTCATATTGTTCTCCGAGTGAGAGAACAATTAACAATTAACAATTCACAATTAACAATTGCGGAGTTTAGTTTTCAAATTCGCGGCGCGAAATTTTGATAACTAATCCTCAATTTTTAATTGTTAATTTTTAATTGTTAATTGTTAATTAGTTACTAATCCCCGCCAAAATTTCCCGTTCCAAATCCGGCTGGACGGCGAAGCCGCGCTGGTCGAGGTCTTGGAGGTCGCGGTAGGCGAGTTCGTATTGCTTGGTCATTCGATAGGCAATCGCCCGCGACAACCGCGCCTTGTTCATCGCCGGGTCGATGGTCAGCGACCGGCTGAGACGCGCGACGGATTCGGCGTATTTGCCCTCTTTCAATAATAAATTGCCGATTTCGTAATGGGCGCGCGCGTAATCCGGCATCAGCGAAATCGCCGCGTAGTAGTAGCGCAACGCTTCGGCGGCGTCCTCGCGCTGTTGAAAAACGTCGCCGATGTTGGCTTGCAGGGAAGCGCGGGTTTCGTCGTCGTCGCCGCCGCCCAATTCCTCGGCGCGGGCGTAGGCGCGAAGCGCGTCGCCGTAGCGCCCGATTAAGTGATAACACCGCCCCAAATCGAGATAATACTCGGCTTTTTCGGCGATTTTGACGGCTTCTTTGAAGTAGGGAATCGCGCCGGCGTAGTTGCTCTGCGCGCAAATTTGCCGCCCTTCGATGTAGCGCAACCGCGCTTTGTCGGCGGCGGTCATTTTTTTGTCTTTGTCCTGCTTGCTGAATTTTTGGTTGACGGCTTCGGCTTGCGGGTCGGTCGTCGCCGAACGCTTCCCGCCGCAACCGCCGCCTAACGCCGCCAACGCCAAAATGAAAATAAGAGAAATTCGCACGGTCGCCGCCTTTCGTTGATATTATCAACATTATCGGACATTCGGCGGGAAGGACTTTAACGGGCGGCGGGGCGACGATAACCGTAGTTGCCAACGGCTTATCACGGATTTTGCAGGGCAAAGGGATTGAGGAAATTTTTACGCTACCGCAAATTATCGCCGCTTCGTCGGACGCGGCGTTTCAAACGGCGGCGGAAATTTTCGCGCCCAATCAAAAAATTACTCGAATTCAAAATGGCGACGGTGCTGACGCACGACCCGTATCTCGCGGATTCGACGCCGTTGGACGAATGTCTGCGCCGCGCCGACGGCATCATTCTCGGCGCGCCGCACCGCGAATACCGCGAATTGGCGCCGCGCGCGCCGTTCGTGGATTGCTGGGGATATTGGCGGTAAATGACCCGGCGTTGCTTTTCCCGATGGTCGTCGCTAAAATTCGTCATTGCGCTGACGGATTTCACGTTAAATTCGTCAGCGCAATGACGAATTTAACGTGAAACGGGAGGGGCTAATGACCGGCGACATCACTCGACTATTGGAAAAGCGGGTATTGGCGTATCTGCGACCGCAAAAAGCGGCGTTACTCTTCGGCGCGCGTCGCGTCGGCAAAACGGTTTTATTGAAAAAAATCGTCGAAAATTTTGCCGGCAAAACGCTGTTGTTAAACGGCGAGGATTATGACGCGCAAGCGTTGTTGGCGGAGCGGTCGGTAGCCAATTACCGGCGTTTGCTGACCGGAATTGATTTGCTCGCCATCGACGAGGCGCAAAATATCCCGGAAATCGGGCAAAAAATCAAATTGGTCGTTGACGAAATCGCGGCGACGCGGGTGCTCGCTTCCGGTTCGTCGTCGTTTGATTTGCTGAATAAAACCGGCGAGCCGTTAGTCGGGCGGAGCGCGGCTTTTTTATTGACGCCGTTTTCACAGGCGGAACTCGCGCCGCAAGAAGACGCGCTGACCGCGCGGCAAAATCTCGAAACACGCTTAATTTACGGCGCCTATCCCGAAGTAACGCGGCTGGAAAATCCCGAAGAAAAAACGGCGTATCTGCGGGATTTGGTCAACGCTTATTTGCTCAAAGATATTTTGGCGGTCGAGGGGATTAAAAACTCCGGCAAAATGCGCGATTTACTCCGCTTGGTCGCGTGGCAATTAGGCGGTGAAATCACTTATGAGAATTTAGGCGGCACGTTGGGATTAAGCAAAAACACCGTGGAAAAATATCTCGATTTGCTGAATAAGGTCTTTATCGGTTATCGGCTTGGCGCGTATGCCCGCAATTTGCGAAAAGAGGTGCGCAAAACCGGCAAATGGTATTTTTATGACAACGGGATTCGCAACGCGCTGATTGGCAATTTCCAGCCGTTGGCGTTGCGGGACGATGTCGGCGCGTTGTGGGAAAATTATTTAATCGGCGAGCGCTTGAAAGACCGGCATAATCGCGGCGTGCATAAAGAATTTTATTTTTGGCGGACGTATGACGGGCAGGAAATTGATTTAATCGAACAACACGGCGAGCAATTGACGGCTTGCGAATTTAAGTGGGGAGCGCGAAAAACCAAACTGCCGCCGGCGTTCGCCGAGGCGTATCCGCAAGCCGCTTATCGCGTCGTCCATCGCGATAATTACGCGGATTTTATTATGCCGGCGGAATAACGCGGCGCGACCGGCGCGCGCGCAATACCGATCGTCGAGGACGACGCCAAAGACGCGGCGCTGATGAAAGAACGCGCGGAGGAAATAATTCCAATCGGCGGCGTTTTATCGGCGAGAAGTCGAACGGTTCGGCGCTGACGCTTCGCGATTCATAAAGAACGCCGTCGCCGCGCACGCGCCCCCGTCAAGGTCCGCCTGTTCATTTTTAGCGGGCAATCGCTATCATTCCCGCACTCATTCCGCAACCGAGGGTAAAAATGGACGTTACCATTCCAGTCATCTCCGAGACCGTCGCGGCGCCCAAGTGGCGCGTTTCGTTGGGAACCAAGTTGATGGTTACCGTCGTGTTTATGGCGTTGACCGTCGGCGGCGTGGCGGTCGGGGTCGGTTATTATTTGCAGAA
>JAISJR010000075.1 GCA_031261425.1 Planctomycetota bacterium | reverse complement strand
ATTAACAATTATTTAGCGGAGTTTTATGGTTAAAAACGCGCGGAGCGCATCCGTTCAATAATTGTTAATTGTAAATTGTTAATTGTAAATTGACTTCTGGGCGTCCCCGCTCGAACCTCTTTCTGGTTAATGCCCCCTGCCGTCAGGAAGCCCACTTTCATCTCAAACGAGCGGGATACGCCCGCCAAATAAAAAAAAGACCGCCCGCAAAAACGGGAGGTCTTTTTTAATGCGCTATTCAATTGCCACGCCTTTTAAGGCGTGGTCAGTGGTCAAAAAAAGATAATGGGCTTTAGCCCAAAATAAAAAATGCGGTTTCATTCCACCGGCTTTAGCCGAATTATTGGTTTGGGCTAAAGCCCATTTTCAGAGAGCCGCTCACCACGCGCCAAAGCGCGTGGCAATTGAATAGAGCCAACCGCGTTGGGCATTGGACAAAACTGAACTCTAAACTCTCAATTAAGTTCTTAAAAACCTTAATCACTTGTTCTCTCACGCGCCGATTAACGCCAAATAATCGCCGGCGTGTTGGTTTAAGGAATGAATCCCGCGCGTCGTTGCTTGCGACAAAATTTGCGCCGTGGTGTATTCGGTCATCGCCTGCGCGAAATCGGTGTCGGTCAGTTGGCTTTCGATTTTCATCACGTTTTCGAGCGTTACCGACAACACGTTGATATTGGAATATAACCCGTCCTGTTGCGCGCCAATCGCGGCGCGGGAATGTGCCACCTCGGTAATCGCCTGCTCCACCACGGCGATTGCCGCTTCGGGATTGACATTCAACGCCGCCTTGCCGCCGCTGAATAAATCCGCGAGCGTGTAAGCGTCCGGCGCCGGCGCGCCCAACTCTAACGCCGGAAATTTCCCGCCCAATTTGCCGACGCCAAATTCGCCGGTTTTATTGGACGCAAGCAACGCGCCGCCGCTCGCCGCGTCCAAGTCCTCGGTCGCGATTGCCGCCGCGCCGGTGTCCGCCGGTGTCGCGTCAATTTCCGTCGCCGCGCTCGCGCTCAATTTGCCGCCGGCGATTTTTTCCGCCAAATCCGCGGCGGAAATTCTCCCTAATTTTTCCAAGCCGACGCTCGGCAATTCGTAACTGTCGCCATTGGCGCCATTGGCGCTGTTGGTGAGTTGCAAAGTTCCGCCGCCGGAGCCGTTCAGCAAATTTTTTCCGGCGTAAGCGGTCGTCTCGGCGATTTTTTGAATGGAACTTAAAATGCCGTTCATCGCGATTTGATTGGCTTCGATTTGTGATTTGGAAGTGATGCCGTTGTTGGCGGAAGCGAGCGCAAGTTCGCGCGCGCGGTTGAGCGGACCGGCGATGCTCGCGAGCGCGCCGTCCGCGACGCTCAACATATTGACGGTTTCTTCGCTGTTTTGCAGGGCGCGTTGCGTGCCGGCGATTTGGCTTTTCAGCGCGTCCGCCATTACCATTCCCGCCGGCGCATCGGCGGCGGTGTTGAGACGCGAGCCGGTCGAAAGTTCCTGCAACGCCTTATCGGCGCGGCGCGAATTTTTTTCCAGCGCGTTAATCGCGCCGAGCGTGGCGCGGGTAATGTTGCCTAACATAAAGACCTCCCTGCACGATTCCGGCGGATAATCCGTATCCGCGCCCAGCGTAAGCACGCGCTCGTATCCGGGCATTATCGGACGCAAAAGGCGAATCTTTAATTAAATCTGTTCGACTTTCTCAACTCCACCCTTTTCCCTAACCTTTCTTTTTCCGCCAACGCGCGAAGAAATTTTCGTAATCCTCGGCGCAGAAGGTCGAGGCGAAAATGCCATACGCCGCGATGCCGCCGCCGACGCCGGCGACGACGCGCTCCAAACGATAAATAAATTCCGGTCCGTAAGGCACGCTCCGCACGATGTAATACGTTACCACCGCCATCCCGACCGCCGAAACCAATAGCCCGAACGTCCCGCTTTTGTTTTCCGCGCCGGCGACCGGCGGCAGTTTTTTCGCCAGCGCCCGCCACAAGCGGAGCGCGTTCAAGCACGCGCACAGCATCGTCGAAAGCGCCAAACCCGCCTCGCCCAAATGCGGACTTAATCCCGCGTAATCCAGGTGATAATACTGACGATATAAATCCGGCGCGAACGGCAATAATAAATTGCCGACCAAATTGATGCCCACCGTTTGCAGGGCGATGCGCACCGGCGTCCGGTAATCGCCGAGCGCGTAAAACGCGCGAGTGAACAGGTGAATGGCGCCGAACAGCGGCAACGCCGCCGCCAAGCAAACCAGCACCGCCGCCGTCCGATACACCGCCGCGTCCGTAAAACGCAAGTCCGGCGCCTGATACAAACATTCGACCAACGGCTTCGCCAACACGATTAAACCCGCCGCCGCCGGCAACATAATAAACCACAAACGGCGTAGCGACTCCGCCACCGTTTGCCGCAAGCCGGCGAGGTCGTTTTTCGCCGCCAGCGCCGCGAGCGTCGGAAACGCCGTCGTCGCCGCCGCCAACGCGAACACGCCGAGCGGCAGTTGCATCAGCCGGTTGCCGAGAAATAAATACGTCGTCGCGCCGGCGGCGGCAAAACCGAAATAGCCGAGCGACAAGCCATACGCCAACAAATTATCCAACAGCGAATTCAGTTGCACCACGCCCAAGCCGACCGCCGCCGGTAAAAAATTATGCCAGATTTTTTTGAGCGTTTCATCGACGGCAAACGTCGGTTTCAGCCCCGTGCCGCGCGCGCGAATGACCGGATATTGAATGAGCAGTTGCGCCGCGCCCGCCGCCGTAACCGCCGTCGCCGCCAACTGCGCGAGCGTTACCAATTGGTCGGCGGTCAGGTTATTGGCGAACCCGCCGCCGGTCGCCGCCAAAACCACGCCGATAATAAAAAGATTGAGCAGGCACGACATCGCCGCCGGCAACACGAACACTTTAAGACATTGCAAAATCGCGCCGAGAATCGCCGAACAGCAAATCAGCGCGGCGAACGGCAAGGTGATGACGAGCAAAATTAGCGTCAAACGCCACTCGGCGCCGACCTCCGCGAGCGACGCGGCGAAGAAACAGCCGAGCGAGCCGAGGAGCGTGATGCCGCCGACGCCGGCGAGCAGCCACGTAACGACGGCGCCGGCGAGACGGGCGCGTTGCGCATCGTCGGCGCGGACAAATTCGGGGATAAACGCGGCGGTGAGCGCGCCTTCGCCGAGCAGATTGCGGAGTAGATTCGGGAGCGTGAACGCAAAATAAAAAGCGTCGAGCATCCACGCGGCGGCGCTGAAACACCACACCAACGCCACGTCGCGGAGCAACCCCAACACGCGGCTGACCATAATCGTCAAACTGACGAACAGCGATTGCCGCGCGAGCGTCGCCGCGGAGGAAATTTCGGAGGGCATAATTTTTTACCAGTGGACAGTGAGCAGTGGAGGAAAGAGCAATTAAAAATTAAAAATTACAAATTAAAAATTGTGGAGTTTGATTTTCAAATTCGCTTCGCGCCATTTTGATAATGACTCCTGAATTTTTAATTTTTAATTTGTAATTTTTAATTTCCCTTTAACTGCCCACTGCTTTCCGCAATTTTTCTTTGAGGAAATTTTTGCTCGCGGCGGACGCTTCTTTGACGCTCGCCAGTTCGTCGCGCAACGCCGCGAGTTGCCGCGTCAATTCGTCGTCGCGCCGTTTTTGCGCCGCCGCTTCCGTGGCATTTGGCGTCAGTTCCTGCCGCAACGCCTGCAATTCCGCGTCGTGGCGGTCGCGCGCCGCCGCCAATTCCGCGCGGATTTCATTTCGTTGCGCCGCCGCCGCTTCGAGTTCGGCTTGCGCCGCTTCCAACGCGGCTTGCAACGCCGCGTTTTTTTCGCGATAAAAATTTTTCGTCGCGACGCTCGCCGCGCTTTGCTCCTGCATTTCCGCCGCCGTCGTTTCCCAGCGGCGCAAATGATTGACCTCGTTTTCAAGCGCCTGCCGGCGGCGCGTCGCCTCCTGAAAAGTCGCCGTCAATTCGCGCAACGCCGCGCGTTCGCCGTCCAATTCCGCCTGCCGCTCGCGCTCGCGCTCGGCTTCTTTTTGCCGGTTGGCGGCGAAGCGATTTTCGTCCTCGGCGAGTTGCGCCGTCGCGGTTTCCAAGTCAAACCGCAACCGCTCAATTTGCGCGCGGCGCTCCTCTTTTTCGCGTTCGGCGCTCGCGCTCTGCTCGCGCAGTCGCGCTTGTAATTCTTCGATTTGGGCGAGCGCCGTCTGCCGCGCCCGCGCCGTTTCCTTTGCATTTTCTTGCCATTGCGCCCGCGTCGCGTCCCCGTCGCGCGTCGCCTGCCGCAATTCGTCAAGCAATTGCAAACGGTCTTCGCGGGCGCGCGCCAGCGCGGTGAGAAAATCCCGCTCGCGCCGCTCGGCGGTCGCGAGTTCGGCGGCGGCGCGATGATTTTCGGCGGCGAAATCGGCTTGCAGGGCGCGGGCTTTTTCACGGTCGGCGGCGCTTTGCCGTTCGGCGGCGGCGAGTTGGCGGCGATGTTTTTCCTTTTGCCGCAAGAGTTCGGCGAGTTCTTCGTTGAGCAACGCGACGCTCCGGTCGCGCTCGGCAAGTTGCGCGGCGGCGGCGGTTAAATCGCGCGCCGATTGCTCGCGCTGTTGCGCGAATTTTTCCACGGCGGCGCGATGCTCGGCGCGCCATTGCGCCAATTCCGCGCCGGTCGCGGTCGCCTCGCGTTCGGTCTGGACGAGGATTTTTTGCGCGGCGTCCGCGGCGTTCCGCGCCGCTTGCAATTCCTGTTCGCGGCGGCGCCAATCGTCCCGCAATTCCGCCGTTTCTTTTTGCCGTTGCGCGATTTCCTTTTTCGCCGCGAGCAATTCGGCGGCTACTTGGTCGGCGGCGCGCCGTTCTTGTTGGACTTGGGCGCGTTGTTGTTCGGCGAGCGTCAGCCGTTCTTTTTCCTGTTTGATGAAGCGGTCGCGCTCTTGCCGGACTTGTTCCTGCAAAGCGTCGGCGCGGCGGCGGAGCGCGGCGTTTTCGTCTTCGGCGCGGACGCGGGCGGCGGTTTCGGCGTCGAGC
The DNA here is from genome assembly GCA_031261425.1 of Planctomycetota bacterium. Taxonomy (GTDB): domain Bacteria; phylum Planctomycetota; class SZUA-567; order SZUA-567; family SZUA-567; genus MS499-59. Next base: position 5,923 of record JAISJR010000075.1, on the reverse strand, counting down.
CGCGCTTGCCCCTCGCGCTCCTGCCGTTGCGCGCGCGCGGCTTGTTGTTGAAAATGGTCGGCTTCGACGCCGGCGGCGCGGAGAAGTTCGGCGACCCGTTCCCGGTCGGCAAGCAAAGCGTCGCGCCCTTGGCGCAAGTCGTCTAATTCGTCCAACAGGACGGCGAGGTCAGTCATAGCGGCACTCGTTAATTTTTTCGTAAAAGCGCGTATCTTATCCGAACGGCGGCAAAACGAAGCGGATTTTTTGCGCGTTGCTTGCGCGAAAAGATAATTCAATATGATGATTGAATGGTTCAATAATCTCCGCTAAATTCCCCTCTGCGGAGGGGTGGCAGGCGAAACGCTCTATCTCGCCTGACGGGGTGGTTGCCGGTTATCTCCCAAATAATCGCGTTACGAAATCTGGGATAACGCGAAAAACCACCCCGTCATCGCGGCGATACCGCTGTCGCGATGCCACCCCTCCGTAGAGGGGAATAAGAGCGTTCGCTACCAAACTACCGACTAAAAATTATCAACGTGCTCTTGGAGGAGAAACCGATGAGTGAAAATTATTCGCAATTGCCGGCGGCGTTGGTCTCGCCGGCGCGCTTGCCGCAAAAAAAATGGTTTAACCCGCTCTTTGTCGGCGCGTTGATTTTAGCGATTGTCCTCGCGGCGCTGATTATCCACAACGAGCAGCGCGAACGCTCCGCCTTGCATTTGTTGCCGCTCGACGCCGACGCTTATTTTCTCGCGCCGCTGGCGGACACGCCGACCGCCGACCGCGCGTTGTGGGACAAATTGTGCGCGTCGTTTCTCGGCGAACTGTCGCCCGCCGACCGCGCCGTGCTGACGGCGTCCGTTACCCATTACGGCGTCGCGCGACTGCCGCAGGGCGAGGCGCTAATCGTCAAATGCGGCAATGCGTGGGACGTGAAACAGTTGTTCGCGGCGGCGCGGTTCGCGGCGCAACCGTCGGGTTTGCCGAACAGTTACACGCTAACCGTCGGCGGCGACACGCTGGCGTTCGCGCTGTTGAAACCCTACGCCGTGTTCGCGTCGAACGGCGACGTGGTCGCGACGTTGGTTGACTGTTGGCGCGAGGGGCAAAAATCGCTCGGACAAGTCGCGCCGAAATTTCATTACGCCAAGCGCGCCGAATTTTACGCGCGTCCGCACCGGTCGTTGTTTCCCGACAATTTCCGCGAACTCTGGCGCGTCGCAAGCGACCTGCCGGAAAATTCCGGCTGGTTCGGCGAAATCGAATGGCGCGGCGACAATTTTGTCGCGCGGGGCGCGGTGGTGAATTTACTGCCGGCGCCGCCGGCGCCCGGCTTTGGGCATTATTTGTGGTGGACGCTTGTTATTATCGTCGCCGTCGTCATCGGTCTGCCGGTGTTGTTCTTGCTGACGGTGTTCGGCTTGGCGGGCTGGTTCCATTTCACCTCGAAATGGCGCGGCATAAAATCGCCGCCGGTCGTGCCGGAACTGCCGCCGCTTTCGCCGGAATTGCAAGAAGATTTGAAGAGCAGAGTTGAAAGTTGAAAGTTTAGCGTTGAGAGAGCGCGAAGCGCGGCGGGAAAAATTCCCCGCTACGAAGGGCGGACTATCCGCCGGCAATCGCTTTGGTAGCGCGTAATTTAATTTGCCGCGCTTCCAGCGCGATTGTCGGAATGATTTATCAAAATTTCGCGGAGCGATTTTTATGCTCAAACGCCGAAATTGTTAATTGTGAATGGTTAATTCACAATTTCATCTTATTCAAAATCCAAAGGAGGATAGCCAAATGGGCATTTTCGACGCGATTAAAGAGAAGGCGTTAGGGCAATTTATCGACGTGATTGATTGGGTGGACGACGCGCGCAACACGCTCGTCTGGAAATTCCCGCGCGGCGACAACGAAATCAAAAACGGCGCGCAACTGATTGTCCGCGAAAGCCAAGCCGCCGCGTTTTTGCACGAGGGCGAACTCGGCGACGTGTTCGGACCGGGGCGCGTGCAACTGACGACGAGCAACATTCCGATTTTGACCACGCTCAAAAGTTGGAAATACGCCTTTAACGCGCCGTTTAAGTGCGACGTGTATTTCATCAACACGCGGCAGTTCACCGACCAAAAATGGGGCACGCAAAATCCGATTATGCTCCGCGACGCCGAGTTCGGTCCCATTCGCCTGCGGGCGTTCGGCTCGTATGCGTTCCAAATCACCAAAGAGGGCGCGGGTAAATTTATCCGGCAGATGGCGGGCACGACCCCGGATTTGCAAACCGAAGAAATCGTCGGGCAGTTGCGCAACATCATCGCGGCGCGTTTCGCCGACGCCCTCGGCGAAGCCAAAATTCCGGCGCTCGATTTGGCGGCGCAATACAACGAAATGGGCGATTTTCTCCGCGCCAAAATGCAACCGGATTTCGACGAATACGGCATCACGCTGACGAAATTTTTGTTGGAAAACGTGTCGTTGCCGCCGGAAGTCGAACAGGCGCTCGACAAGCGGACGCAGATGGGCATTTTGGGCGACCTCAACAAATACACGCAATTCCAAGCCGCGAACGCGCTCGGCGACGCCGCGAAAAATCAGGGGATGGCGGGCAATATGATGGGAATGTTCGCCGGAATGAACCTCGGACAAATGACCGCGGGCAATCTCGGCGCCGCGCAAGCGGTGAGCGCGCCGCAAATCGCCGCCGTTGGCGCGGGCGCGGGCGTCCCGCCGCCGTTACCCGGCGCGGCTCCGGCAATCAACTGGTTTGTCGGGATAAACGGGCAACAGCAAGGACCGTTTGACGCGGCGAATTTACAGACGCAAATCGCCGCCGGTAAAATTGCCCGCGACACGCTGGTCTGGCACGCGGCGCTCTCCGGCTGGACGAAAGCCGGTGAAATCGCCGACCTCGCGCCGGCGTTCGGCAACGTCCCGCCGCCGTTGCCGGGGGCGTGAATTTTTCAATAAACCGGTTCGCCCAAAGTATTTGCCGTCGGCGTTAGCCGACGGCAAATACGAACAACGCCAATGATTAAACCGCTCTATTCAACGGCACGCGCTTTAACGCGCGGATAAGTGCAATTATTTCTCTTCCCCGTTATCGAGCGCCTCCAACATTTCCTGCGCGTTTTCAAGCGGCAAGCCAATCACGTTCGACACACTGCCGTAAATCGCCGTTACAAATTCGCCGGCGGCGCCCTGCACCGCATATCCGCCCGCGCGGTCTTTCCATTCGCCGGACTGGATATAGTTCTCAATATCCGCGTCCGTCAACTCCCGCCAATGCACCTCGGTCATCGCGAAATCGGACACTTCCCGATTTTGCGCTTTGTCGATGATGACGACCGCCGTGTTGACCAAATGTTTCGCGCCGGAGAGCGTTCGCAACATCCGCCGCGCGTCGTCCGCGTCGCGCGGTTTGCCGAAAATTTCGTGGTCTTTGGCGACCACCGTGTCCGCGCCGATGACGAGCGCCGCGCGCGAGGCGTCTATCGCCGCCCGCGCCGTTTTCGCCCGCGCCAGCGACATCGCGATTTCCGCCGCCGACATTTTCAGGTCAAACTTTTCGTCGATATTCGCCGGCGCGACGGCGAAGTTGGTGTGCCGCAAGAGCAAGCCCAACAAGTCGCGCCGTTGCGGCGATTGACTGGCTAACACGATTTCCCGCCGCCGATACGGCAGATAATACGCCACGACCGTGCCGGCGGCGAGGTCGCCGAGCCGTTGCGTGCGGCGCGTCACGCACACCGCAACGAGCGCGATTAAATACCACAAATTTAAGCCGCCGAACGACAGCGGGAAAAAATCGACGCCGCGCAACAAGTTGCGGATGAGAATTTGCCGCTTATACGGCTTGCCGCCGTCGAGCGCGCGGACGCGCATTTTGAACAGCGCCTTGCCGGGCGTCGTGCCCCAGAACATTTCGGCGAGCGCGCTATACGCCACATTCGCGCCGAGCCAAATGAAAAACACCGGCATCGAAAACGCTAGCGTGATTTCGCCGAGCGTCAGCAAATAACCGACGGGCGCGGCTAAACAAACGCCGCCGTCCACCGCAAACGCCAGCGTCCGGTCGGACAGCCGCGCCAAGCCGCCGATGCGAATGAGGCGAAGCGCCGTCAGCGTGGCGGCGGCTTCGTGGTTGCCGCCCGCCGCGTCGCTCGCGGCGCGTTTTTCGACGTGGCGCATCGCCCAGCCGCGCAACAAAAACATCGTCAGCAAAACGCCGCACATTCCCCACAGCAAAACCCGCGTCCACGCCCATTCGTCGCTTGCCCCGCCCGCGAGCGGCGTGGCGACGACGCGCCCCAAATCGTCGGGGAATTTCGGCGCGCGAATAAAATGGATGCCGTTCCAACTCGACCGCGCCACCGTCAACCCGTCCGCGCCCGCCGCCAGCGTCAGCGCCAGCGGCGGCGTTTGATACACGGCGTCGTCAAACGGCGCGAGCGCGAGTTGCGTCCACCGTCCGTTTTCATATTGCGACAAAGAAATTTTACGGTCGCCCTCCTGCGCCAATAAAATTCCGTCGCCCGCCGGACACACGGCGAAAATTCCGTCTTGGTCGTTACGCGGCGGCGCCGGTAAAAATTCCCAAGCGTCGTCAACCAGCATCGCGGCTTGCCAACCGGCGAGAACTTTGTCGCCGCCGCCCGGTCGCCACGCGAGCAATAATTTCCCGTCGCAGGTGGTCATCTCCAAGCGCGGCGACGGACGGAAAAACGGCAAATCGAGCGCGGTCTTTTCCCAGCGCGGCGACGTCGCGCCTTCTTGCGCCGGACGCCAGCGATACAACGCGAGTTGCCGCGCGGCGTCGGCGGCGAGCGCGTAGAAATCGCCGTTCGCGACGGCGACGGCGGCGAATAACGTCAGGTCGTTTTGCGGCGGCGCGAGCGCGATGGGCGGGGCGCGGTCCACGTAGGTGAAAATCGCGCCGTCGGCAAAGACCAGCGTCAGCGCGGCGGGCGAGGCGTCGAGGACTAAATTGCGGGAGATGCGGCGACCGTCGGTCGCGCTGGCGGCGGACAGCGCCGAGGAGCAAGCGGCGACGACGCGCCCGTGATACGCCGGCGACGGGGCGCCGGACGCGGCGAACAGCGACGAGTCGTAAATGACGAAAGCGCCGTCGGCTTGCCGGTCGTTGACCACGACTTTGACGCCGTCCGGCAGGGCGGCAAGCAACGCGACGCGCGGATAAATTTCGCCGCAACCGCTCGCCCACACCGCCAACGCCGCCAAGATAAAAACGAGTTTTCTCATAATGGCGCGGGATTGTATCGGCGGCGGTAAAATACGAAATGGCGGGCGGCGCTCAAACCGGTTGTGCTAGCGTCGCCACCGGTCGCCAACACTTCTTCCTATCAGATTATCGAACCGGTTGGCGTTTTTAAGGCGGCTCGTATCATCGCGGAGAGTAATGAATGTCGCGAAAAGGAGAAAAAAAATGGTTGTTCGCAAGATGCCGATTGGCGTGCAGGATTTCGCCAAGTTGCGCGAAAATAACTGCGCCTACGCCGATAAAACCGGCTTCGTCTATGAACTCGCGAGCGGCGTCGCGCCGTATTTTCTCGGACGCCCGCGCCGCTTCGGAAAGTCGCTCCTCATTTCGACCATCAAGTATTATTTTCTCGGACGCCGTGATTTATTCACCGGTCTGAAAATCGCCGACCTCGAAACCGAATGGGCGGAATATCCGGTGTTCCACATTGATTTGAACGTTACCAATTACACCGATGTCAAATCGTTATATGCCGGCTTAGATGTCAATTTACGGGTCTATGAAGAAAAATGGGGACGGGGCGGCGACGACGATATTGCGACTCGCTTCCGCGAACTTATCCGCCGCGCCGCCGAAAAGTCGGGGCGCAAGGTCGTGGTGTTGGTTGACGAATACGACCGCCCGTTAATCCACACGATGGAAAACAATCTCGCCCAAGACGATATCCGCAATATG
>JAISJR010000063.1 GCA_031261425.1 Planctomycetota bacterium | reverse complement strand
GATAATTAAACCGACATTGCGTCCCTAACGGGACGCGACTTTATGGCGGCGGCGTTTCTACCGACAGATTGCCCCTAACGGGGCAAACAGCCGATTAGTTCGATATTCGGATAGGTTCTAACCTTCGCTTCGCTCGGTTTCGTGTTAATTCGTCTAAATTGGCGGCAATATGCGACGACGCGCGTTCACCATCATTTTGCTATTTCTGCTCGCGGCGGCGTGGCTAACGGCGGCGTGGCGACCGGAATTGACCGCGCGGGTTAAATTGGCGCTCGTGGAATTTTGGCAGGCGAACTTGCCGACCGCCGCCGCGCCGGAGACCATCGACCCCGACGCGCAAATTCGTTTATTAAACCAGCGTCTCGCGCAAAAAGACGCGGAAATTTTCGCGCTCGAACAGACCCTCGCCGAGTTTGAGCATTTCCGGCGCTTGCTCCCGAACGTGCAAATGGTCGCCGCGCAGACGATTGAGCGCAGTTTTTTCAGCGATGAAGTTACGATTAACGCGGGCGCTCGCGACGGCGTGCGCGCGGGCGACGCGGCGGCGCAAGGCGCGGTTTTGGCGGGCGTCGTCGGACTGGCGGGCGAGACGGCGAGCGCGGTTTTATTGACTTCGCACCCCGGTTGCGTCGTGCCGGCGCGCGCCGGCAACAGCCGCGAAATTTGTATGGTGCGCGGCGCGGGCAACGAGCGGGCGACGGTGATTTTTTATTCGGGACAAACCGCCGTCGCGCCGGGCGAGAAAATTTTCACCTCCGGCTTGCTCGGCAAACTGCCCGCCGGACTGCTCATCGGCACGGTCGAAAATTTTCCGCTCCGCGGCAAAGAACCCGGCACGATGGAAGCCCGCGTCAAACTCGACGCCAATTTCGCCGCCTTGGAATATCTGTTGGTGGTGGCGCAAAACACAATTAAAAATTAAAAATGCAAAATTAAAAATTGTGGGGTTTGATTGGCAAATTCGCTTCGCGCCTTTTTTGATGATTATTCCGAAATTTCTAATTTTTAATTTGTAATTTTTAATTCTTATGAATCGCCTCCTCCCGCTTCTCCTTTTTCTCGCCCTCGCCGTCGCGCCGTTTGCCGGCGAGGACGAGACCGAGTCGCGCAACCAAATTTACGAGCAAATCAAAGGGCTGAACAATCCCTTTCTGCTACGCCAGAAATTCGTCAACGAACTGACCCGCCGCGCCGAAGGCAAAGAGCGCAACGTCGTCCTCTCGCAACTGCTGTTCGGTTTGTCGTTGGAAAATTTGCAAATCACCGAGGGCATCATCGAGACCTATTCGCGCCTCAACGACCCGTCGGCGATTCCGCTGTTGCACCAGATTGCCCTCTACAATCCCGACCTCGACGCGCGCGCCGGCGTCATCGCGCACTTGCCGCCGTTTTACGTCCGCGACCGGCAGGCGCGGCTGGAAATCATCGAATTTTACGAGGCGGGCGAAGAATTTTTGCCCGACCGCTTGCTGACGTATTTGCGCGAACCGCCGCTCGACAACGGGCGCTTCAACCACGTGCGCGACAAATTGCGGCAGGACATCGAGATGATTCTCACGCAACAATTGGAGCCGGTCGAAGCGGTGATGCAGTATCTCGAAACGTCGCACCAAAACGACGCGCGCGCCCAATTAAAACGGTTTCTCGGCGTGGACTTGGGGACGAACAAAGGCAAGTGGATGGAATTTTGGCGCGGGCGCGGCGCGACTTTTGTGTCGCCGGCGCAAGCCGAAATTTTTGACACGCAAACGACCGCCGCGCAAATGCTGGCGTTGCTCGGCGCGGAAGGCACGCCGGCGCTCTGCGATAAAATCCGCTGGATTTGCGCCACGCCGTTTGCGATTATCCGCGCCGCCGCCGTCAAAATGCTCGAAGAATTGCTGATTGTCGCCGACCGCGAAGCGTTCGCGCACCGCGCGGCGCTGGCGCGGGGCGTCGCCGACCAGCCGGAAGAAATCTGGCGCGAGCGGCGGCTCGACGCGACGGCGCGTCTGCGCGAATTGACGTTTGAATTGGCGGGCAAATACCTCGTCGCCGACGGCTCGCTGTTCGGCTGTCTGTTGATTGACTGCCTCGGCGAAACCCGCGAAACGGCGGCGATGAAATTTTTGCGCGAAGTGTTGCGAAGCGGCAGAATTTCGTTCGAGACCACGTTGCATCTCGCGGCGGCGTTCGGCAAAATCGGCGACGACGACGCGGTGAAATTGCTGACGCTGATGGCGGAATATCAGGGCATCGCCGCGCAACGCGACGAGCAAGTCCGCGAATATCTGCGGGTGCGCGCCGCGATTAAAGCGCTGACCGGCGCGACCGGCGAATTTATCGGCGACCGCTGGGTCGTCCGCCGCCCCGCGGCGGCGGCGGCGGCGACGGAATTTTTATTTGAGTTGTTGGCGGACGGTCGCGGCATCGTGGGCGCGCCGGATTACGGACAAAAACAAACGGTGCGCGCGGTAACCCGCGCCCTGCTCGGCGAGGCGTGGCGCTCCGACGAGCGCGACTACCGCCCCGAAAAATGGCGGGAAATCTACGAGCGGCTGAGCGGCGGAACAATTAAAAATTAACAATTAACAATTAACAATTGTGGAGTTTGACGGTCAAAGATTCGCTTCGCGAGCGCTTGCGGATTTGCCAATAAAAACTCCGAAATTTTTAATTTTTAATTGTCAATTTTTAATTGCTTACAGCGTCAGCGGGCGTCCGACATCGGCGTTGAGGCGCGCGAGGTTGTCGTCCACCGTGAGGAAATCCGCCATAATCACCGTCAGACCGGCGCCGGCGGGGTAGGTGGCGGCGATGTCGCACCAGAGCGAAATTTCTTCGGGCGAGTCCGGCATCGCCATTTGCGCCAACAATAAATCGCCGACCTTGAACTTCACCGGCGACGCCGTGCGGAAAGACGCGGAGTCGAGCGCCAAATTCGTCGCCGTCGCCGGAATTTCCGCCAGCGCTTTTTGGTGCAAGTCGGCGAACGGCACGCGCGGCTTGACGATAAATTCTTTCGGTATCACGCCGAGCAACGCGGGCAAGTCGGTGGTAATCGCGTTCGCCGCGCGCAAATTTTTTATCGTCAGCGGATGCGGCAACGTCAAAAAAAGAATGCCGGAATTTTTCCGGTCCAACCGCGCCAGCGTCGTTTTCACCGCGTAGCGGTTCGCTTCGATATTCAGCGCCAACGACAGTTTGCTCCCGACGGTAAATTCGCGGCGCGTGTCGCGCGGCATCATCACGATCAATTCCCGCTCGGCGGCGGCGACGATTTTAACCGTCAACCCCTCGCTGTCGTCCGCCAACCACACGCCGTCGCCGGAACGGAGCAACGGCGCGTTCGCGTCGCGCGGCAGAGGAATGACGCCGCCGCGCGCCGACGGACGCCGCGCGGGCGACGTTTTCCGCAACAGCAACCGATACAACCCATACACCGCCACCAAAAACACCAACAAAAATATCAGCGCGTTGACGTTCTGCGTCATCATCTGTTCCTTGTTCCACTTCGGGAACAGGGACAGCAAGCCGCCGTCTTCGGCGGCAAGAATAAAGGCGAGGAGCGGGTTCATGAGAACAATTAAAAATTAAGAATTAAAAATTAAAAATTGCGGAGTTTAACGGTTAAAAATTCGCGAAGCGCGATTTTGATAAATCAATCAGACAGCCGCGCTGAAAGCGCGAAATATATTAGCAAAACACAACCACTCGCGTAACCGCAGTTCAGAATCTAAAAAATGCGGAGTTTGACGATTCGCTTCGCAGACGATGTGCGGACTTGCCGATTAAAATTCCGCAATTATTCATTGTTCATTTTTAATTCTTGGTTCTTGCCCCACAACGCCGCCGATTGCAACACGCCGCTACGCCGCGAATGGTCGGAGAGTTGCAGATTGACGGCGCGAAGCATTTCGTTCAGCGTCGCCGCGCCGCCGTCCAGCGCCGCCGTCAGCGCTTGCGCGAACAGCGTGCCGTCGCGGGCGGCGTTAAGTTGCGAGCGGTCGAAACGCGCCGCCGACATTAAAATCGCGGATTGCGGAAACGTGTCGGCGAGATTTTTCGTCATCTCGTTGAAAATCCGCTCCGCGCTCGGCACGCCGTCGTTTATTCCGCTCAAAGCGTCAACCTGCGGCGCGTCCACGATAAAAATTTCCGGGCGGGCAAGGGCGGCGATTTCGCTGAAAGTCAGGTCGCCGTCGGTCAGCGCGACGGCAACGTCCTTGCCGTCCTGAATTTCCAGCGCGTCGCCGGAAAAAAAGAACAACACTTGTCCCGCGTCGCCGGCGCCGGCGCGGCTTTTCGTCAACGCCTCGCTGAGTTGCGCGTGGCTGACTTTTCCCGCCAAGCGGGTGACGGCGTAACCGCGCTTTTCGAGCGCCGCCGCGACTTTCGCGCTGTCGCGCGCCGGCGAGCGCAACGCCGCCGGCAACGTCGGCGGCGCGTCTACGCCGACCACCACCGCCGCCGCGTTCGTTACCGGCGCGACGGTTTCGGCGGATAATTTGCCGAGCGCGCGCTCGACTTCCGCGGTTACTTGTTCGTGAAATTTGCTTCGTCCGAACCACAGCAATTTGCCGTCGGCGCCGACCAACGCGGTGTAGGGGAATTGGTGAATTTTGCCGATGAAACGGCTGACAAAACCGTCGTCGGGGTCGCGCATAATCGGGTAGTCGCCGAGTTTCCGCTCCTTGGCGTAGTCCGCGACTTCGGCGGACGGCGCGATTTTCGGATTGACTAAAATCACCCGCAACTCCTGCGGATATTTCAACAAGAGGCGATACAAATGCGGCGCGAACTCGTCGCACGACGGACAACCGGCTTTGCCGAAATAAAGCACCAACAGTTTTTTATCGCCGAAATCGTTGATTTTTTGCGCGCCGCCGGCAAACCATTCGGCGGCGGCGGGGAACTCCGGCACGGCGTCGCCGACCTGCAAATAATCCGCCGCCGCGACCAGCGACATCGACCAGAGAAAGGCGGCGAGGAGTAGGTTTTTCATTTGGGTTATCCTCCGTTTTGATTTTAGAGTTGAGAATTTAGAGTTGAGAGTTGAGTGAGTGGAGTTTTATTTTGTAAGACGCGCGAAGCGCAACCTCCGCTTAACTCTAAACTCTAAACTCTCAACTCTAAAAAAAGTCAGTCCAACTCTTCCAATTCGCACAGCGCTTCTTCGAGACGTTGTTTTAGTCCGTGCGGCACGGCGCGGGCGTTCGCCAACAATTCGCGCAACCGGCGCGACAAGGTCTTAAGCGGCGCCAGCGTTTTGCCCCGCCGCGCGTTGGCGTCTTCGACGCTCTGCGGGTCGGCGGCGCGGGAGCGGATTTCTTTGCGCAAGGCGGTTTCGTCCAACGGCTCGCCGTCTTCCCACGGCGCGAAAGCGCGGCGATGAAACTCGGCGCGGTCCTCGGCGGTCAGATGCGGATTGGCTTCGGCTTGGTGCAACAATTCGACGGTCTGGTAATCCGGCACGTCGAACGTCGCGTCCGCAGTGCGTTCAAGCCGTTCCGGCGCGCGCTTTTTCATATAATTGTAACTGACGACCAATTTTTGCACCGTCGGTTTTTTCAGTCCGAGTTCGCGGGCGCAATACATATCGAAGTCGGCGTAACCCCAGTCCTTGTAATCGCCGCCGAGCGCGACTTCGTTCAGCAGGCGTCCGAGTTCGACCCAGTTGGAACGAAACGCCCGCACCGCCGCCAAGACGTGATAGCGGGTGCTTTCCGGCGACAATTCGTTGAGTTTTACCTCTATTCTGGCAATGGCGGCGGTCATTGGCGAATCCCTGAATTACGAATTAAAAATTACGAATTACGAATTTAAAACGCCCCGCAGGGGCGGCGCGTAACAGCCCAGCGCAACGCGCTGGGGAAAAACGGTTCCCAACAAAGACGCGCCCTGCAAGGGCAATGCCGGAAATTTCCATTGCTCTTACAGAGCGCCGATATTTTCCGGCAACGC
>JAISJR010000001.1 GCA_031261425.1 Planctomycetota bacterium | reverse complement strand
CGTACTGTGCCGAGTTCCCTCTTCCCATTTCACTCTAAACGAGGTCATATGCCACGCTTTATGTTAAGAATTACTTTTCCCTTTTCCCTCTTCCCTTTTCCCTCTAAACGAGGTCTTATGCCACGCTTTCTGCTCCCGCTTTTTATCGTCGGTGGTATCGCTCTTGCCGCCGAAGCCGTGGTCGCCACGCCGCCGGCGTTACCGGCGAACGCACCGGCGACAGTCGCGGGCACCGGCGACACGCCTCCCGCGACGACAACTGCAACTGCGACCCCGGCGACAACGCCGCCCGCGCCGGCGACTCCCGTAACGGCGTTACCTGTAACGGCGTTGCCGGCGGCGTATGACGAAGCGGACGACGCCGAACTCGGCGAGTGGCAGGAATCTTTTTTGACCGCGCGGCGGACGCGGCTGGCGGAAACCAAGGTTCTCGTCGCCGCCGCGCAAAAGCAACTCGTCGCCGACACGCAAACGCTCGCGCAACAAATTCTCCCGCTTGAAGCCGAAGCCCGTCGCCTGCTCGCGCTCGCCGACGCCTACCGCCATTTGCCGAATTATTTGGAAATCATCAAACTGCGCCTCGAACCGCTGAACGCGCAAATGCAAAACGCGCTCGCCGCCGTCGCCGACAATCGCGACGACGCGCAACGGTTGCTCGACCGCGTCCGGCGCGTCGCCGCCGGCGTCCCCGACGCCCTGCGCCAAAACGCCGCGCACGCCGATTATCTCAAAGATTTGGCGCGCGCGCAAAAAGAATTGACGCGCTTGGTCGCGCGATACGACGCCACGCTCTTACCCTATCAGGTAACGCTGACGCGCGGACAAAAAGACGGCGACGCAATCGCGGCGGCGCTCCCGAAATTATGGACGAATTATTATCTCCATTCGGTCGTCAATTATTGGAACGCCGACACGTGGGACGCCGTTAAAAATCCGCTCGACCGCCTCGTTAAAAATTTGCAACTTCGCTGGACGACCGAAATTCCCGCCACGCCGGAAAAATGGCGCGGCGCGGGGTTGCGTTTCGCGTTGTATTTGTTGATCGCGGGCGTCGTCGTCGCTTTGCTCGGTCGTCATTTCCTTAACGCCGAAGCCGCGCCGGCGCGGCGGCAGTTGTTCCGGCGGACGCTTCCGTGGTTTTGCCTGTGGTTCGCGTTTCTCGGCGCGGGGCAGACCTCGCTCGGCGAAAGTTACCGGCTGTTTTTCGCCGCGGGCAATCTCGCGCTCATCGCCGGACTCTTTTTATTGGGCGGGGACTTGCGCGCGCTGAGCCGTCCCGACGCGCCGGCGTCGCGCCTTTGGCGTTTCGCGCCGCTCGCGGTCGCCGCCTACGCGCTGTTTTATTTGCCGCTCAGCCCTCCGTTGGTTTGGGCGTTATGGTCGCTCATTCTCGTCTCGTCGTGGCTGTGGCGGCGCGCGCCGCGCGGCGAAATGCCGGCGCTCGAAAGCGTCTTGCTCCATTGCGAAACGTATCTGTGGTGGGGGTGTCTGCTGTTGTCGTTCGGCGGATTGCCGCTTTACAGTATGGCGCTTTATTTGCTCGCGGTTTCCGGCGCGCTGATGTTGCAAATCGACTGGGGGTTGCTCGCCAAAGTCGGCGGCACGCAACGGCGGCTGGCGCAAGCCGACGGGTTGTCGGCGCTGAAAAGCGTTTTACTCGCGCTCGCGACGCCGGTTTTGTTGGTGGCGGTCGCCGCCGCCGCGCTGTTCTGGGCGGTGACGTTGCCGGGCGGCTGGGAAGTGCTGAAATACGGCGGCGTGCGGGAAATTTCCATCGGGAGCGCCCAGTTAAACATAATGCAGGCGCTGTTTATTTTGAGCGCCTTTTACATCACGCGGACGGTGTCGAGCGTCGTGGCGCGGGTTTTGCCGCGAATGCCGGAAAACGGCTGGAAAATCGACCCGACCTTAATACCGGCGATGCAGACGACCATCGTTTATTTGTTGTGGTTCGGCTTCGCGCTGTTCACGATGAGTTCGTTGGGGATTGGCTTGAGCAATATCGCCATCGTCGCCGGCGGCTTGTCGGTCGGCATCGGCTTCGGGATGCAGACCATCGTCAACAATTTCGTGTCGGGTTTGATTTTGATTTTCAGCCGGACGCTGGTCGAGGGCGATGTCGTCGAAGTCGGCGGCACGTCGGGCGTGGTGCGGAATATCAGCGTGCGGGCGACGCAAATCGAGACCTTTGACAACGCCCTGATTTACGTGCCGAACGCGGAATTTGTGTCGGGGCGCTTGGTGAACTGGACGCGCAACGGCAGTAAAGTGCGCCGAGAAATCGCCGTCGGCATCGCTTACGGCGCGGACATTCCCGCGGCGATGAAGTTGATGACGGACGTGGCGAAAGCGCACGTCGGGGTCATCAAATATCCGGCGCCGGCGGCGTATTTCGTGGATTTTGCCGACAGCACGCTGAATTTGCGGTTGCGTTTTTGGGTCGATTACAACGCCGGCTCTTCGACGGCGTCGGAATTGCGGCTCGGCATCGAGGCGGCGTTCCGCGAAAACAATATCGATATGGCGTTCCCGCAGATAGACGTGCATATCAAGAACGAGGGAAAAGAGCAATTAAAAATTAACAATTAACAATTAAAAATTGTGGAGTTTTTAGAACCTATCCGAATAACCGGAATCGAGGATTAAGAGATTTACCACCAAGGCGAAAAAGGCGCACGAAGTCCGCTTCCGGGTTTTGGCGGTAAAATTCCGCGGGCGAGAATTTTTACGAAACCTACTTTACGGGGGGGGGGGGGGGTAGTATAGAATGCGCCGCCAACGTTAGGGGTTCTATTTTTTTCGACCGACAAGTTAGGGGAACGATGAGTAACACGGCTATCAAGTATTTAGTGGATAAATACTACGCGGCGATTGTTTCGCCGGCGGAACAGCGGTTGTTTGATTTGGCGTTTGCCGCCGCGCCGACGCAAGCGGAAGTCGATATTTTTCTGCGCGACTGGGATATTGAAGTGAAAAATATGTCGGCGCTGATGTTGTCGTATTTTATGAGGGCGCACCCGGAATTGAAATTTACCGAATATGAAACGCCGCGTCTGCGCGGTTTGCTTGACCGTTGGCGGTTCAGCAATTTGGAAAAAATCGCCAATTTCGCCAAAGTCGCCAAAGCGCTGAACGCGGCGAAAATTCCGCTGTTGCTGATGCGCGGCGGCGCGATGAAATACTTGCGTCCCGAATTGTCGCGCACGATGGGCGACGTTGATTTTTTAGTGCCGACCGACCGGCTCGACGCGGCGGTTGACGCGGCGCTGGCGCAAGGGTTCAAATGTAAATACTTTGAGCGGGAAAAGAATCTCGACCGCGTGCTCCGGCACCAACACCACGCCGTTGATTTGGTTGACGCCGACGGCAAAGACGCCCTCGACATTCATCGCCTCCTTTTCGCCGGTTGTCCTAACGGCGAGCAATTTACCGCCGATTTATTGGCGCGCGCTTATCCGGTAACGGCGTTTGGCGCCGAGGTGTTGTTGCCGGCCGACGAGGACTTTGTTTTTATGTTGCTGATTAACGTGCGCAAAAATTTAGCCGAAAGGACGAGTTTAGCCGGCGTCCTGTTCACGCTTTTTGACATCAAATTTTTCCTTGACCGCGCGTCGAATTTCAATTGGCAACAAGTACTTGACGACGCGCGGCAAATCGAAGCCGAGCCGTCGCTGAAATTGGTAATCGCGTTTATCCGGCGCGTCGCGCCGGCGGTCTTGCCGGCGGATTTAAGCGAGCGCATCCCGCTCAGCCCGCGCGAAAAATTTGATTTGGAGCGACAGGTCTTCGACGAACTGTATTTCACCGACGTTTCGCTACGGCGGGGACAATTGCGCTGGAAGGGCTTGGTGCGGGAACTAAAACTCGTCCTCAAAAAGTTCGGGCAATACTTCGCGGACAAATTTCATTTCGCGCTATACAAGCGAGTGCGGCGCAGTCCGCGGCTGACCGGCTACGCGGTGCGGCGCACGGTCAAAGGAGACGACCGGTGAGCGTCATCAATCAACCGACCGCCGCCGATTGGGCGCGTTATTTTGACCGGTTGCGCGCCCGCGCCGGCGGCGCCGGCAAGCCGTGGGTAAAATTTCTCGACCTCGGCGCGCGGGTAATCCGTCTTGAAAGTTATTCGCCGGAATTCGTGCCGCTCATCGAAAAACAATTGACTTACGTCCTCCAAGCAACCGCGCCGCGGTGGGACGCGACGTTGGTCGTTTGGCGGGAGCCGGATTTTACCGGTTTGGCGCAAATTCTCGACCCACGTTGCGACCCAAAGAAAAATCTGCGATTGCGGGTAGAATTTTTGGTAACGAAACATCAGCCGCGTCCGGCGGTGCAAATTTTCCGCTCGCCACGCGAAGTCAATCCGGCGATTAACCTTGACGGCTACGCCGAAGTTTTGACGGCGTTTGACGCCGAAAACGCCGCGCATTACTACGCCGTGCGCGACCTCGACCCGGAAGAATTTATCAAGCACGGACATATTTTTGTGCAGGCGCTCAATAAAATACTCAAAACGCCGGCGACGAATTTGGTGCACGGCGCGGCGGTGGGGCTGAACGGCAAGGGAATTTTATTGTGCGCGCGCGGACAACGCGGCAAGTCAACGCTGGCGGTAACGGCGATGCTCGCGGGAATGGATTACGTTTCCGACGATTATTTGACGCTCGCCCGCGACGCGAGCGGCGAGTTGTTTGCCGACCCGATTTATTCGATTATCACGCTGTCGCCGCGCATGTATAACGAATTGTATGACACGTTAGACGCCAAATTTGTGTCCAACAACGCGCGTAAAGACAAATACGTGCTGAACATCGGCGCGTATCATCCGCAATTTAAGCGGCATTATCCGTTGCGGGTCGGGCTGTTTCCGCAAATCGCCGCTGTCGCGCGTCCGTCGATTGAACCGGCGAACAAGGGGCGGGCGATTGTGCAGTTGGTGCATTCGACGATAAATCAAATGGGCGACCAGCGCGACACCAAAACGGTCAAAAAATTGATGACATTCGTCGAAAAAATGGATTTTTACCAAATAAATCTGTCGCCGGACATCTGGGCTAATCAGCGATGTTTGCGGGAGTTTGCGGAAAAACTTTAAGCGATTATTTACCACCAAGGCGCAAAAGGCGACGAAGGGAAAAGCAATCAATAACAAATTACTTTTTTTCTAACCTTATGCGCCGTTAGATATTATGGTTGAAAAAGATAAACTTATCATTGAAAATAAACCGGTAAAAGAATTAACCGATGTTCACTTAGCGCAGATATTAAGTTATATGCGATTGTCTAATGTAACGCTGGGATTTCTATTTAATTTCAATGTGCGTCATTTGAAAAATGGTATAAAGAGAGTAGTATTGTAGTCATGATTGTTACCTTATTTGCCTTGTGCGCCTTGGCGGTTTTATTTTTTTTCTTTTTTTTATTGAGGAGGAGTAAAAATGGCGAGTTACCGTTTGAACGAAGAACAGATGTTTGCCGATATTAACGATGGCATCGCGATTGTAATTAACAGCGAAACCGGCATCTACTACGGAATGAACAATCTGGGCACGGCGGTGTTTGAAAACCTCCTGAAAGGCATTGACACCGCGAAGATATTGACGGCGTTGCAAGGTCTTGCCGGCGCGCCCGCCGATTTAACCGACCGTTTCGCCGTGTTTATCAAAACATTGGCAGAGCACCGTTTGCTCGTCGCCGGCGAAACCGCCAACGAAAGCGTGACGTTAGACGCGACCGTCGCCGCGAATGACAAGTTTGAGTTGAGTTGCGCCGAGTATTCCGACGCGCAAGAATTGTTGCTCGCCGACCCGATTCACGAAGTCAAACCCGAAACCGGTTGGAAACCGACCAAAGACGCCTTAGAAACCGACAAAGAGTTAGTCGCGAAGAAAGAGGCGAAAGTTGACCCGAAACAGTAAGAACCGCATAGCCGGAAGCGAGGTAAGAATGAGCGCGCAAACATTAGAGGACTTTTTACGGGAAAAGACGCGACGCGACGAGATGGCGCGGATGTGGGGAGCGGAAATGAAAGGCAAAGCGGAAGGCAAAGCGGAAGGCAAGGCGGAAGGCAACGCCGAGATTGCCCGTAGTATGTTGGCGAGTGATTTTGCGCTGTCGGACATCGCGAAATTTACCGGTTTGACCGTCGCGGAAATCGAAAAATTGAAATAAGCGCGAGTCCGGTTGCGCCGAATTCAGTCCGTTTGATTAAAATACCATAGTTTGATAAGGGAAAAGCACTTACTTTGGTGCGCCTTTTGCGCCTTGGTGGTTAAAATCAGATTCTCGCTATTGGTTATTGTATCGTTTGATGAGGAACGAACCGATGAAGCCCGCTTGCGTTTCCGTCATTATTCCGGTTTATAACACGGCGCCGTGGTTGCGGCGATGCCTTGACAGCGTGGTCGGGCAGACGCTACGCGAGATTGAGATTATTGCCGTGAACGACGGCTCGACCGATAATTCATTGGAGATTCTGCGGGAATACGCGGCGGCGGATAATCGCGTTAAAATCATTGATGGGGCGAATAATTCCGGCGCGGCGGCGGCGCGAAACGCCGGCATTGACGCGGCGACCGGTGAGTATTTAGGATTTATCGATAGCGATGATTATATTGACATGGATTTTTACGAAAAACTCTATCGAAAAGCGCAAGCAACCGGCGCGGAAATTGTTAAAGGCGCGGATTGGCGGCGGATTACCGGTGAAATCGTCGAAACTGACCGCTTTAATGACAGAATACGTCATCATCGGGCTTATTTCTCCACGCAATACGTAACCGCTATCTTCAAGACCGGTTTTATTCATGAAAACAACCTTTATTTTCCGGGGCTTTTAGTCGGCGAAGACCAAGTTTTTAGTATCAAAGCGGCGGTTTTATCCAATAAAGTCGCCATTGAAGGCACCGCGCAGTATTATTACATTCGGCGCGAGGGTTCAGCCAATCCGCTAAAATACTCTTCCGCGCAGGTAGCCGCGTTTGTGGAAAGTCGCCGATTATTGTTGGAGTTCTCACTTTCTCGACGAATTGACGAGCAAACTCATCGCATAATTGCACTATCACTACTGGCGGATACCGAACACGTTATTCGTTATCGCACGATAACTGACGATGACACGCGCGCAGTGGAAACTATAAAAGAAACTATAAAAGACGCTAAAAAAATACATTTGCTCTTTGAAGCCGCTGTACTTGGTCGGATTGCTTCTAACGATACTTCACGAAGCGGGATTTTTTGGGTGGCATACAATTTGTTACGCTACTTGGCGAACGATTGTCGGTTTGTCATAACTCTATATTTGGCAACAGATAATGCAGTGGTTAGAGATGTTTTTCGGCGGCACGATTTCTTTAAAAAATTCAAATGTGTCTCTGCCGCATATCGCGTCAAACGTAATAACAAAGTAGAACTCATCAGCAATCCCGTAGCAGTATCTCCATTAGATTATGATGCTTATTTTAACTCTGCCAGTGCTGAAGTGTTAAAATATACCGCCGTCGATGGTTTAATGATTAGACAATTTTGTGTTTTGCATGATACAATACCCTTGTTACTTGCTCATTTTCCGGCGCAATGGCGAATTGGATTTTATAGTGTTCTTGCCGCAATATTTGACTCGTGTCCCCATTGTTTTTGTGTATCCCAAAGTTGTAAAAATGACTTCCTCCGTTTTTACCCCTATCTTGACGCGAATAAAATGACGGTTACGCCCAATGCTACGGCGCAGAATCTTACGCCGGTCAAGAACGCCGAAAGATTGAAGACCATTTTTAATAAATACGGCGTAAAATACGACGAAACGCCAAAATACATCTTTTCTTTATGCTCGTTAGAACCGCGCAAGGGGCTATTATTTACTATTGATTGTTTCTTGAAATTTATTGCCAAACACCATATTGACGACCTCTATTTTTATCTTGGCGGTGGCGCTTGGGCGACTTTTGTTGATGCGTTACGGCAAAAATTCGCCTCATGTTCCGAAAATGAATTGAACAAAGTTATTACCTTGGGCTATGTTGATGACGAAGACGTTGCCTTGCTTTATTCACATTCGCTGTTTTTTACTTATATCAGTGAATACGAGGGTTTTGGTATGCCTCCATTGGAAGCGATGAGTTGCGGTGTGCCGGTGATAACTTCCAACACCTCGTCCTTACCCGAAGTTGTCGGCGACGCGGCGATAATGATTACGCCGAATGACGAAGAAGCGTGTGTTAAAGCGTTTGAAGATTTATATTTCAACGAAAACCGCCGCGCAGAATTGCGCGAAAAAGGTCTGGCGCGGGCGAAACTGTTCTCGTGGGAAAAAACGGGTAAAACAATTGCGGATAAGATAGTGGAGGTGGTAACTAATGGCAATTCCTAAATTTTGCATTACGTTTGGCGCGGACACGACGAGAAAGATATTCTCTCAAAATTAAAAACTCCTGTTACGCGCAAAAAAAAAGAAAAGCCACGAATGAACACGAAAAGAACTTAACACGAATTTTCACGAATTAGACGAATTAACACGAAACCGAGCAAAGCGAAGGTTTGGAACCTATCTGGTTATCAAAATTTAACCACCAAGGCGCACAAGTCGCCGAAGATTGAAGCGCGGACTTCATGCGCTTTTTTCGCCTTGGTGGTAAATCTCTCAATCCCCGATTCTGGTTATTCGGATAGGTTCTAAATGTATTGCCGTCGGCTTTAGCCGACGGTTTAAGGCGCAAAAATTAGTGGGTTTTAACCCTACATGGTTAATCTGTAGGGCTAAAGCCCGTTAAAATGCAAACTCGAATCCGTCGGCTAAAGCCGACGGCAATACAAAAACGCCGGTTATCGAACAGGTCAAATATAAGTCGCCTTTTTATATGTTTGTTCTCCGTGTGCTTTGCGCTTTCGTTAAAATAAAAAATCGGGAAATAAATCTAATGCCCAAATTCTCCATCATCACCGTTTGCTTGAACGAGCCGCGTTTGGAGCGGACTTGCGCGAGCATTGTCAATCAGACGTATCAGGATTTTGAATGGATTGTCATTGACGGCGGGTCAAACGCTGAAACATTGGCGATATTTGAGAAATACAAATCACGAATGAATTATTTCGTCAGCGAGCCGGACGGCGGAATTTATTTTGGCATGAACAAAGGCATCGCGCAAGCCGCCGGCGAATGGCTGAATTTTATGAATGCCGGGGATTGCTTTTATGCGCATGATGTTTTGGCGAAAGTCGCCGCGGATACGGAAAAATACGCAGATTACGACATTTTATACGGCGGATTTGTTATGCAAAAAAACGACGGAAGAATTGTGGCGACGATTGAATATCCCGCCCCGGTAATTGATAAATCGTATTTTATTCGTCTGGCATTCAATCATCAATCGACGTTTATCAAAGGCACGGTATTGGCGAAACACGGCAATTATGACACGGACTGGCAATGTGCCGGTGATATGGAATTGTTTTTGCGTATATTCGTCAATGATTACGGTAAATATCACAGTGTGAAAAACATTATTACCTATTACAATATGGAAGGCGCCTCTGCCGGCGAATCGGCAAAAATCGAGCGCAACCGCCTAATTTCCCGATATTTTACCGTTGATGAAATCAAAGCGGCGAATAAAGAATATTTTATTTCGCATTGCCAAATGTTGCGGGGGGGGGGGGGGAGCGGTGGCTTTCGGCGGCGCGGTTATTCACTCACGTTAAGCGGTTGGCATTGATTGCTGTTGCAACGAAGAAATTGAAAAAACTCCGATTGATTTTATTCAACGGGAGATTTTTTATGTTAAGTAATCAGTTGCGCCGACAATTTTAAGGGTATAAGAACCCATCTGGTTATCAAAATTTAACCACCAAGGCGCACAAGTCGCCGAAGGTTGAAACACTTACTTCGTGCGCCTTTTTCGCCTTGGTGGTAAATCTCTCAATCCTCGATTCTGGTTATTCGGATAGGTTCTAAATATCTACGCCTCGTTCACCTAAAAGTTTGATTCATAAGGAATCCTCATGCCGCTGATATCCGTCATCATTCCCTGCCGTAACGGCGCCAATTATCTTGCCGAAGCGGTGGCGAGCGTTCAGGCGCAACTTGGCGCGTTTTCGGCGGAGATTATCATCGTGAACGACGGCTCGACCGACAACACGGCGGCTTTGGCGCGGTCGCTCGATTGTCAGGTTATTTCCCTGCCGCCGTCCGGCGTGTCCGCCGCCCGCAACGCCGCGCTGAAAATTATGCGCGGTGATTTCGTGATGTTCCTTGACCACGATGATGTTTTGGAAACCGGCGCGTTGACGCGATTGCTCGCCGAATTTACCGCCGACCTCGACATTGTTTCGGCAAAAATGCAAGATTTTATTTCGCCGGAATTGCCGGCGCCGGACTGCGCGAAACTCGCGCCGCGTCCCGAACCTTATGGCGGATTGCTACCCGGCGCGTATCTTTTTCGACGCGAAGCACTGACTAAAATCGGCGGTTTCGATGAAAAATTACAAACCGGTCAGGGCGTTGATTTTTTAATGCGGTGCGTCGCCCGCGAACTCAAAGAAAAGAAATTGGATTTCATTTCCGCTCGCCGCCGTCTGCATAATGACAATATGGGACGCACGCTACAGCAACAAGAAAACAAAGATTATGCAACCATTTTGCGAAGAAAAATCGGATTAGCGCAAAAATTGCGGGGGGGGGGGAGTAAATAAAAAGATATTTTATTTTTACGGCGACGATAAACCGCATTGGGTGAACGCCTGTATTGAAAGTTGGCGGCACGAGATGCCGGACTTTGAGGTTGTGGAGATTAACGAAAACCGCTCGTCTGAGTATTTCGACTGGGAGAAAGAGTTGACGTCCTGCCAATGGCTGAAAACTGTGTATGACCTAAAAATGTGGGCGTATGTGGCCGATTATGTGCGAATAAAAGTCCTTTACGACTATGGCGGGATTTATTTAGATACTGGCGTTACCGCTTTACGAAGTTTTGCCGGTATTTTGCACAATAAAATGTTTGTTACTCCCGACAAAGCCGGTAATATTGAGGTCGCCGTGCTTGGCGCAACTCCGGGACATGAATTACGGAAAGACATCCTTGATTTTTATAACTACGAAGTATGGCATAGCCAGTTATATGCCATTCCCAGTGTATTTGTCGAATTTATCAAAAGAAGGTATGGAATACCCCCACGCCCATAAAAAAGTGTCATTAGTCAGCCCCGCTACTGTCACGCCCTAAAGGGCGTAGCAAATTTAATAGAGCAACCGCCCAGTCATTTCGGCAAAACGTGCCGGATTTGCCGCCATTCCATAGGACCTGCAAACGGGGAATCGCAGTTCTACTCAAAAATGTTGCGGTGGAGCGCGGCGATGGCGCGGTCGAGGTCGGCGGTGGCGATTAACAGCGCGATGTTGATTTCGTTCGCGCCCTGCGAAATCATCCGCAAGTTGATTTGGTTTTCCGCCAACGCCCCGACGATGCGCGACGCCACGCCCGGCACGCCCGCCATATTTTCGCCGACGATGCACAACAACGATTTGTCCCGTTCGACCGAGACCTCGCCGAACGTCCGCAAATCGGCGACGACCTTGTCGATATTGTCGTGGCGCGGCGTGGTCAGCGACACCGACACTTCCGAAGTCGCAATCATATGCACGTCCAATTCGTGCCGGTCGCAGACCGCGAACACTTGCGCCATAAAGCCGTGCATCCCCAACATTCGCGGCGAGGTAATCGTCAACATAATCACGTTTTTGCGATGCGCGATGCTCTTGCACAGAGAGTTGCTACCGTCGGTATACGAGGTGATGAGCGTGCCGGGGTGGTCGGGATGTTGCGTGTTCAACACGCGCACCGGAATGTTGTATTTCATCGCCGGCAACATCGTCGCCGGATGCAACACTTTCGCGCCGAACCACGCGAGTTCCGCCGCTTCCGCGAACGTCAGCGTCGGAATGCTCCGCGCCAGCGGCGCGATTTTCGGGTCGGCGGTCATCACGCCGTTCACGTCCGTCCAGATTTGCACTTCGCTCGCGCCGAGCGCCGCGCCGAAAATCGTGCCGGAATAATCCGAGCCGCCGCGCCCCAACGTGGTGATATGCCCGTCCGGTCCTGCGCCGATAAAGCCGGTGGTAATCACGACGCCGTCTTCGTTTTTGACGCGGTGGCGAATGTCGTGATAACAATTTTCGTACGGTTGCGCGCCGCCGTGCGCGCCGTCGGTGCGCAGTCCGAGTTCCATCGCCGTCAACGCTTTCGCCGGCACGCCGAATTCTTGGGTCAACACGGCGGCGACGACGCGACACGACATCCGCTCGCCGAAACTCATCACCGCGTCGAGCGTGCGCGGCGACATTTCGCCGAGCATATTGATGCCGGTCAGCAGTTGCGCGTATTGCGTCAGCAAGTCGGCGGCGAGGTCGCGCGGCAGACCGAGACCGTCGAGAATCCAATGTTGCAAGTCGATGACGGCTTGCGGCGCGGGCGGATTGGTCAGCGCGTTCTTCGCCGATTGCACGAGCGTGTCGGTCATCCGGCAGTGCGGACTGTTGTGCGCCGACACGACGACGAACGGTTTTTGCGGCAGGACGTTTTTGATGATTTGACAAGTGGCGCGAAGCGACTCCGGCGTGCCGACGCTGGTGCCGCCAAATTTCATCACGAGCATAATTTGTTCCTTTCATTATCTTTGTTTCTCACGGAGGCGCGGAGGACACGGATGAATATCGACTGCGGACGCTTTATTCAATTGCCACGCCTTTTAAGGCGTGGTTAGCGGTTAAAAAAGAAATGGGCTTTAGCCCAAAATAAAAATGTGGTCTTATTCCACCGGCTTTAGCCAGATTGTTGTTTGGGCTAAAGCCCGTTTAATTAGAGACGCTCACCACGCGCTAAAGCGCGTGGCAATTGAATAGAGCAACCGCGTTTGAAAACAACTCGTAGGTAAGTAAATTTACGAAAGCGCGTCATTTTTACGCAATTTAATTTGTCCGCAAGCGTTGCGGCGGCTATACTCCGATTAGAGTTTAGAGTTGAGAGTTGAAAGTTGAGATAACCGCGTTTCGCTTTTTAATTGGGGCGATTGGCGGAGATTTTCAAAATTGCGCTTCGCGCGTCTTAAAAATAAAACTCCACTCTCTCAACTCTTAACTCTCAACTCTAAACTCTTGCTTAAAAAGGAGGACGTTATGAAAAAACTGACCCTGTTTTTAACGGCGCTCGCCGTCTGCGGCGGCGTTTATGCCGGAGAGAGCGCGCCTGCCGCGCCCGCCGCGGAGTTGCGTATCGCGGTGTGTCTGAAAACGCTCAACTCGCCGTTTTGGCAGACGGTCTTGGCGGGCGCCGAACACGCCGGCAAGGATTTGGGCGTCAAAATTCTGGCGCTCGGTCCGCCGACCGAGGACTATGCGGAAATCCAAAGCAAACAATTTGACGACGTCGTCAATCAGAAATTCGACGCGATTGTCTTCGCGCCGTGCAAGCCCGCGGCGCAGGTCGAAACGGCAAATCACGCCGCCGCCGCCGGTATTCCGGTCGTCATCATCGACACGCCGATGCCGGAGAATTACACCGCCGGCGTAACCTACGTCGGCAGTAACAACCGGCAAATCGGCGAGAGCGCGGGGCGGGAATTGCTCAAAGTCCTGCGCGAAGGCAACGCGGTGTTATCGCTCGCGGGCAGTCCCGAGAACCTGTCGATGACCGAGCGCGTTGACGGCGCGGAGGAAGTCCTGCGGGCGGCGGGCATCGAAATTATCCCGCGCGAACACGCTTATTCCGACCGCAAGAAAGCGTATGAAATCACCGCGAAAAAATTGCGCCGCATGAAAATCGACGGCATTTTTTCCGCCAACGACGACCAGGCGTTGGGCGCGGCGAAGGCGGCGGCGGATAACCATCAAAAAGTGGCGATTGTCGGCGTGGACGGTCATCCGCAGGCGAAAGTCGCGGTCAATCGCGGCGAATTGTTGGCGACGGTGGAGCAGTCCGCGTATCAAATCGGTTATTTGGGCGTGAAAAACGCGGTGGCGTATCTGCGCGGCGAGCGCGATATCCCGAAGCGCATCGACGCGCCGGCGGAGGTTTATCGCGGGACGAGCAAGTGAAAGTTGAGAGTTGAGAGTTGAGCGGTGGAGTTATTTTCAAAATGCGCGAAGCGCGACCTTTGCTCAACTCTAAACTCTAAATTCTTTCCCAAGGGGAGAAAAAAATGGACTACGACGCGCAAAACGTGTTCGCCAAAATTTTGCGGGGCGAGATTCCCTGCGCGAAAGTGTATGAAGACGAGGAAGTGTTGGCGTTTAACGACATCGCGCCGCAAGCGCCGACGCATATCGTCGTCATTCCGAAAAAAGCGCGCCCGTGCGTCGCGGCGTGCGACGCGAGCGACGCGGAAATGTTGGGACGTTTGCAACTCGCGGCGGTCAAAATCGCCGCCGAAAAAAAATTATCGGCGTATCGGTTGGTCATCAATTGCGGCGCCGGCGCCGGACAAACCGTTTTTCATCTGCACCTGCATTTGCTCGGCGGACGCCCGCTGACGAATGTGCTTGGCTAAAGGCAATTCACAATTAACAATTGAGACATTGATTTTCAGATTTACGAAACGCGATTTTGATAAACTCCGACAGTCGCGCTGAAAGCGCGAAGTGCGCGGCGGGACTGGCGGAATGAAAAAAGGAATCTCCATGCGCAAACTTCTTTGTCTTTTATTTTTGGTCGGCGCGGGCGCTTGTAGCGAGGCGTCCAACGCGGACGGCGCGGTGAAGGTCTCTCGCGACACGATTGTCCGCGGCTTGGACGAAATCGGCTTAAACGTGCCGGGCGTCGCCGACAACGTCGCCTACGCTCTGCAAAACGGCAAGCAATACCGCGAGCGCGTTACCGACAAATTTTCGCATCCGACGACGTTGACGGTGTGGGTCGAGCCGCAGGCGCGCAGTCAGTCGCTGTGTTTCAGTTATTACCGCGACGAAAAATGTCCCGACTGCAACGGCACCGGTCAGCGGGCGATGCCGGATTTCATTCAGGGACGGACGATGATGGCGTTCACTTGCCGCCGGTGCGAAGGCACGGGCATCCTGAAAAACCAGTCGCATCGCCGCTGTTATTTACTCGGCAACAACGATTTCATCGACCCGCCAACCGGGCGTGAGCGGCGGGAAACGGAGTTGTCGCCGGAGGTGAACGACTACGCGCGGATGTTGGCGGACGACGAACCGGCGCGGCGGCTGGCGGCGTGCGAATGGTTAGACCAAAATTTCATTCGCGTCGGAATGTTCTTTGAGGATTTGCGCCCGATTTTAGACCGCGCGCAATACGTCGGGCGGGACGACGACCATACCACGCTGACGCAAAAAGTCATCGGCAAACGGATTGGCGACAGCGGGCAGACGGTCTATCAATTCGTCGCCGGACGCGGCACGGGCGCGGCAAACCGCGACTATTACCGAATTTACGTGGACAACGATTCGGGCAAAGTCGCGCAAAAAGTGTTTGTCGGCGAGAATTCCAAACGATGAAAGAGAATTAACAATTAAAAATTAACAATTAAAAATTATTTAGCGGAGTTATTGTTAAAATGCGCGGAGCGCATCCTTTCAATAATTGTTAATTGTAAATTGTTAATTGTTAATTTTTCAAGAACTCCGCAATCCGCGCAATCACCTTCTCCCCGACGTCCTCCAATAAATAATGACCGGCGTCGGGGTAGTGGTCGCGCTCGGCGTCGGGGAAGCGCCGCAACCATTCCTGATAAAACCAATCGTGAAAGCACCAGTCGCGTCCGCCCCATTGCAGTAACAGCGGACGCCCGCGCAACAACGACAAATTCTCGTCAATCCGTTTCAGCGCGGCGTAACTCGGATGCCGCGCGTTCATCGGCACGTCCTGCACAAAGCGCGCCACCGCAATCCGGTTTCGCCAATTGTCATACGGCGCCGCGTAACTTTCTTTGACCGCCGCCGGCAACGGTTTGACCGTCGTGGTAACATTGGCGACGCGCACAAACGCATTCAACCCGCGAATCACCAAATCGCCGAGTAGCGGCGTCCGCGCCAGCGCAATCAGCGGCGGCATTTGCGGCGACAAAAACGCCGCCGTGTTCAGCAAAATAATTTTACCGACGCGGTCGGGATGCCGCGTCGCCCAGCCCATGCCAATCGCTCCGCCCCAGTCGTGCAACAGCAAATTTATTTTGCCGTCCGGCGCGACCGCCGCGAGCAACCGCTCTAAATTGTCGATGTGCGTCGCCAAACGATAGGGATAATTTTGCGGCTTATCGGATAAGCCCATTCCGATATGGTCGGGCGCGATAACGCGGCGCGCGGCGGAGAATTGCCGCAAAATGTCGCGGAAAAAAAACGACCACGTGGGATTGCCGTGGACGCAAACCAACGGCTCGCCTTGACCTTCGTCAAGATAATGCTGGCGCGCGCCGTCATTCTGAACAAAAAAACGCGACGCGAACGGGAGAAAAGCGGTGGGCATAGTTGTTTCGTATCCTATTTAGCGGGTTGGTAACTATTGCAAATTTTTTTTACAGGAAGAAAAAAAATAGAGTTGTCGCCGAGAGTAGTTGCTCTATTCAATTGCCACGCGCTTTAAGGCGTGGATAGCGCCTCTCTAAAATGGGCTTTAGCCCAAACAATAATCCGGCTAATTCCTTTCTTATTCCCCTCTATGGAGGGGTGGCAATCGGCAGTTCTATCGCCGATTGACGGGGTGGTGATTTTGATAAATTTATTCCGCTAATCGCCCCGCAGGGGCGGCGCGTAACAGCCCAGCGCAACGCGCTGGGTAAAAAGTCGCCCATAACATAGACGCCGCCCTGCAAGGGCAATGCAAAAAATTTCCACTGCCCTTACAGGGCGCCATCGTTTTCCGGCAACGCTAACCCGGTCCCGCCGGAAAATCAAAGAGCCGATTTTCCTTTGCACTGGGCTGTTACGCTCTGCCGCTTCGCGGCGATTAGCGCACCTCAAAATTTAGCGCAAAAAATACGAAAAGGGAGTGCTAAAATTAAACCGGCGAAGATTTCTCTGGTTTGGCGATATTTTTCGCCGGCAAATAAAAATCAAAAAAAACTTCTTTTTGCCAAAAAATTGAATTGCAAAGCGCGCGGGAAAAATACAATCCGCGCTACGGTTTCTTTTGCGGCGCGTTTTTTTATTCGTTTTGATTGGCAATCTGTCGTTCGTTTTCGGAAATTTTCAGGCGGGAAAACAATGTTTAATTTGCGCAATATCCTAAACAATAATTTACGGGGGGGGGGGGGGTAACTATTCCGTAGAGAAAGTGCGGTTTTTCGGCGCGACGGCGGTTGCGGCGAATGACGGCGCGACGGACAAAATTACGGACAAAAATTTGACGGGTCTATTTTAACGTCGGCGAATCCTGCGGGATTCACCGGCGTTTTTTTGCGGCAATTTTTGCGGAAAGGAGGTGCCCGACACGTAAACAGCGGCGCCGTTATTGGCGATAGAGGGGCGCGATAGCGGAGTGGTTACCGAGGCGGAATGGCGCTTACGCGAAAAAAAAAAGTGTAATGGTAATATCAGAATAGGTTGTTCGCGCAGTGAAATTTGGCTTCGGCGCGTCCGCGCTCAACGGTGAGCGCGGGCAAATTAGGCGGGAACCGGACAGGCAGTAAGCACTTCTTGGCAGATTGCATTTCTGCCCGCCCAGTCCCCAAAGAATCGAAAGGCAATACTATGAAACCGCAAGAAAAGAACTTCACGCTGATTGAGATGCTAATCGTCGTGGCGATTATCGGAATTTTGGCGGCGTTGTTGAGTGGTCCGCTGATGCGGGCGCGGCGCACGGCGCAATTGACCGGTTGCACCAACAACTTGCACCAAATCGGGCTGACGGTCGCCAGTTACTCCACGCAACTGATGCCGGGAACGGCGGTAAAGTTTGCCGGTATGGCACACATTTATGACGAGTTTAACGGCGTTGATGTGCCGAAGCAAATTTTTCGTTGTCCGGTTGACCAAGACAGTACCCGCCCGATAAGTTATGGTTGGAATCCGAATCTGAATGTTGCTAATATGCCGGCGAATCAAATTGCGGCGGCGGATTGGCCAACTGCTTCTGGCGACGGTCCCGACGATGCTGATGCTGCGCCGCACTATAACGACGGCACGACTATTCTTTACGGTAGCAATCAAGTGCGCCGTTTGACGAAAGGCGCCACTGATGATGGAAATGGGGTTAGTATTCCAAGTGATTTAGAGGCGGACGGCGGCACTGGCTTCACGTTGTAACGGTGGGATAAAAATGGGGGCGGGCGTGGTTGGCGGCAAGCCCGTCCTTGGGTTTGGTTTTGGGAATAGTTAAAATTACAACCATCAAAAAAAGGATATAAAAATGTCTGATGCCCGCATTGTAAATTTCACCATAAAACTCTTGGAAAAAGAAGACGCTTATCGAAAGGTTGACGTGCATCACGTGGCAAAATACATTCAACACCTACAGCCAAGAAAAGCATTTACCGGTCAGAAGTTGGCTGCTTATGGTGAACAAATCATTCCTCTGATTATCAACGCCGCATATCACGATGAAGATTATTATCGTTTCGCGTACCAATGGAGAACGCTTAAAGGCGAAAGATATACCCAATGGGGATTTTCCTCACAAATAGGAAAAACTGTCGCCGGAGAACTGCGGTCGGTATTTCCAACCGTGAAAGTAACTGCATCGTTTATTGCTCCAAGTATTGATACTTTTGATAAATTGATTCGGATAAATTGATTCGTTAAAAGATTGTCGTAATTTTCCCCGCGCCAAAAGGTGCGGGGATTTTTTTGCGGAAAAAAGCGCGAAGCGCGGCAAATTAAATTCCCCTCTACGGGAGGGGCTGGGGCGGACTATCCGCTGGCAGTCCGGCGCGGTTTGCCGGACTGACGGGGTGGTTGCCCAAATAGGGGGTAACGCGAAAAACCACCCCGTCATCGCGACAAAGAAACAGAGCGTCGCGATGCCACCCCTCCATAGAGGGGAATTAAAGCGTGGGGCAATTTGGAAAGCACACTAACCTTCGCTTCGCTCGGTTTGAATAGAGCAAATCGCATTGGGAAACAATCTTCTCTCTCCGTGCCTCTGCGCCTCCGTGAGAAATCATTTGTTCTTAATTTGTGAAAATGCGTGGACAAAAAATTACCCCCGATAAACGGCGATTTCCCGCCGGCGGAAAACGGCGTAGCCGATTGTCATTATCGCGCCGCCGCGCAAAACGACGTCGCGCAAAAATTGCCACGCCAAATAATCCCAGCCCACCGCCAAGCCGTCGGTGATTTTTTCATAGGCGCTGGTCTCGTCGAAATTCGGCAAACAGCGAACCGCCAGCGCGAAATAATGTTGCGCGGTTTCAAGGAGCGAGGTCGGCGGCGCGGCATTTGCCGCGTAAAAAGTCGAATTAAACACGCCGACCGCCAACACCGCGATTAACGCCAAAAAGTTGATGGGCGCGCCGATAATCGGGCTTAACCCGACGCCGATTGCCGCGAGCAAACACAAACGCAACCACAGCAATCCCCACGCCCGCGCCCAGTTCGCCGCGAAACCGCCGGTCGGCAACAACAGCGACAAACCGTCAAACGGGACGCGCATTTCCGCCGCGACCGGCGTTTCCGCCGTCGGCGCGGATTGGTTAATCAGCGTTACGTTTAGTTTGCCGCCGGCGATGACAAAGTCGGCGGGCAACGGCAATTCCTGCGGCGCGGACACGCGAAAATCGGTCGTGGTCATCAGCGGCGCGCCGCCGCCGGCGAAACTCCAAGACGCTTTCAGCCAACCCCATTCGCCGCGCCACGAGCCGTCGATTTGATAGCGAAAGACCGCCGACCGCGCCGGCGGCAAATTGACAAAATTAAATTCGCGCCCCATGCCGTAGGGAATCGGAATTTGGCGGCGCTCGGTGATGCGGCGGGCGATGTCGCGAATGCTCGCGTCCGTCGGAAAATCGGCGTCCGTGAGTTCGCCGCGCTGTTTCGCGGCGTTGATGTTGCGATAAAGGTCTTCGACCATATCGGGAATGAGCGGATGCGCGACCGTGCGCGAGGTGAAAAATTGGCGGTCGGCGAGGAGGGCTTGCGCCCGCGCGTCGGCGCGGCGCTGTTCGCTATTCATCCGCGCGGTTTCGGGATTGTCGGCGCGAAGCGCGACAATGTCGGCGGCGCGGGCGCGCAGGCGCAACGCCAAATAGGAACTGCCCGCGCACACGGCGGTCGCGCCGGCGGCGAAAATAATTACCGCTAAAAATTTGGCGACCAACACCGACCGGCGCGGCGCGGGTTTGACGAGCGTCAACAAGAGTTGGTAATCCTTCAATTCGCCGTCGAGGACGACGACCGCGAGATACGCCGTAACCAACATCAACAAACCGGCGGCGGCGTAAAATTGCCAGCCCCACATCAGCCGCAAAACACCGAGCAACGTCCCGTCGCCGGTGAACATAAAATAACCGGCGAACGGCAACGCCGCCGCCGCGAGCAACACCAGCGGCACGGAAATTTTCTGCCGCGCGATGAGACGCAAAGAATTTAAGGTCAACGCGAAAAGCATAAGGCACCTTTTTCCCCCAGAAACATCGTCAGAATTTCGTCTTTGCCCATTTCGTCGAAATCGTCAGGAACGCTGATTTGCCCTTTCATAGAGCCAATAAAGCGTTGGCGTTGCATCGCTATCGGCGGCACGCATACGGCGCGACGGTGGCGAGCGGCTTACCGTCTTTGGCGACGACAAACGGCGCGTCAAGATTTTCCAACAAGACGGCAAAATTCGTTTGCGCCTCGACCATATCAATTTCCCGCATCGGCATTTCCTTTCTTAAAAGCCGTATTTTATTTTGAATAGACACATTCCCGATGCGGACGAAAACCGGCGTCGAGCACCGCTTGCGCCGTCGGGAAAATCACCGTGCAATTATAGCAGTTGAAATCAGGACAGACGGCGCTATGAAAAACCTGACTTCGCTGGTTGCCGTGAAATTCCGGCGCCGTTTTTTCCGCGGCGGGCGTTTTCGCCGTCGCCGCCGGTTTGACCTTCTTATCAAACCTTGGTTTTATTTCCGGGCAACATTCCCGATGCGGACGAAAACCGGCGTCGAGCGCCGCTTGCGCCGTCGGAAAAATCACCGTGCAATTGTAGCAATCGAAATCGGGACAGACGGCGCTATGAAATACTCGACTGTTCCGGTTGCCGTGAAATTCCGGCGCCGCATCGCTCGCGGCAGTGGGCGACGTTTCTCCCGCTGGCGCGACAGCGCCGAACACCGCCATTCCGAACAGCGCGACCAGCAAGAATTTCTTCATTGTTTCCCCCTTTTTTCAAAAAACGCATAACAATGTTAGCGGCTTAATTTCAAATTCGCGGGCGTTATCGTCAGTGTAGGCGGTCTTACAACGCGGCGATTTCGCTTGCCGTCAAGCCGGTGTCTTCTGCAATCTGCGCCGACGATATTCCTCGCGCCTTTAATTTTTTGGCGACTTGCGCAATTCCTCGCTCAACGCCTGTCTCAATTCCTTGCGCTTGTCCGCGGAGAAGCGCGCTATCTATCACGTTGACGTTGTCGCGATAGATTTTTAGCGAGGCGTCGTAGGCGTCGCGTTCGCGTCTATCCATCGCCGCTAAATTCGCCGTCGCAAACGCCTGCGTAAAAATCGGCTCGCGCAATATCGCCGGAATATCCGCAAACCGCGCCAAATTCTTCAGAAAATACAGCCATTTATCTTTGTGCCCCACCAACTCGTTTTCCGTTTTGTTGAACAGCGGCATTTGCAAAAAAAT
The DNA here is from genome assembly GCA_031261425.1 of Planctomycetota bacterium. Taxonomy (GTDB): domain Bacteria; phylum Planctomycetota; class SZUA-567; order SZUA-567; family SZUA-567; genus MS499-59. Next base: position 13,339 of record JAISJR010000001.1, on the reverse strand, counting down.
AAATTCCAACTTGTCGGAAAATAATTCGCCGTCTTGGTCTTTCAGATGAATATGGCGCGAAAATTTCTGCCGCTCTTCGGCTTCGTCGTAAAGAAAATCCAGCACCGCGACGAAATAAACCTTACTCAATTGAAAATCCCATTCACTGCCTTGCGGCGCCTGCCGTTGAAGCGGGAACGTCGAATAAAATAACGCGCGGTCTTTGAAATAATGCTGATACGCTTTTTGCATTTCGACGATAAACGCCTCGCCGCGCTCGTTGCGACAGTGAATATCGAACACGGCGCGCCGACCGTCGGGAAACGCCGGCAGATTTTCGGGATTGGTAAGATGCAATTCTTTGATACGGTCGGACGCGGGCAAAATCGTGTTGAGAAAATCAATCAACAAATCCTTGCTCGCCTCTTCGCCGAAAAGTTTTTTGAACCCGAAATCGGTGTAAGGATTGATAAATTTGGCTTCCATTTGACCACTCCTTTTTGGGGCTTGGCGGGGCGGCGCGACCGCTTGCGGTTTGAGGTGTTTGTCGTCGGGCATTTATACCGGCGCGCTAAAATCTTGGTATGCCCGACTGGAATCGAACCAGCGACCTGCGCTTTAGGAAAGCGCCGCTCTATCCGGCTGAGCTACGGGCACAAATTGCGGTGGGCAGTGATTAGTGGGTCGTGAGCAGTGGACAGAAATTTCTCGTCGGGCGTTTTCTGCCAACTGTTCACTGCCCACTCAACATTACAGAATGAACCGCGACAAGTCCTCGTCTTTGCTGATTTCCGCCAGCCGGTCGCGCACCATTTGCGGGTCAACCACCACTTTCCGGTCCCGCCATTCCGGCGCGTTGAACGAGACCTCCTCAAACAATTTTTCCATTACCGTATGCAATCGCCGCGCGCCGATGTCGTCCGTCGTTTGGTTGACTTTTTCCGTCAGTTCCGCAATCGCCGCCAACGCCTCGGCTTGGAATTCGACCTCAATCCCTTCGGTCTGCATCAGCAACTTGTATTGCCGCGTCAGCGCGTTTTTCGGGTGCGTCAAAATCCGCGTGAAATCGTCGCGCGTCAGCGGTTTCAGTTCGACGCGAATCGGCAGACGCCCTTGCAATTCGGGAATCAAATCCGACGGTTTTTTGCCGTGAAACGCCCCCGCCGCGATAAATAAAATGTGGTCGGTTTTCACCGAGCCGTATTTACTGCTGACCGTGCATCCTTCGACAATCGGCAACAAATCGCGTTGCACGCCTTCGCGGCTGACATCCGGTCCGCCGGCTTTGTCCGCGCCGATAACCTTGTCGATTTCGTCGATGAAAATGATGCCGTCCTGCTCGGCGCGCTCAATCGCCGTTTTGTTGACGGCTTCCTCGTCGATGAGTTTTTCCGCCTCTTCCTGTTTGAAAATGCGGCGGGCTTCGGCGACTTTAACGCGCCGCGATTTCCGCCGGCTCGGCAAAATACGGCTGAGCATATCCTGCATTTCCATTCCCATCATTTCGTCGCCGTCAATCGCGCCGAACACGCCGGTTACCGACGGATTGGCGTTGGCGACGATTTCGATTTCGCGGTCGTCCATTTCGCCTTTCAGCACTTTTTCGCGAAATTTCGCGCGGGTGCGCTCGACGCGCGCGTCGGCTTGCTCGCGCTCGACATCGACTTTCTTTTTGCGCCCGCGCGATTTTTCGTCGGCGGCGCTCTTGTTTTTCGCGTCGTTATTCGGCAACAAATAGTCGAGTATCGTCTCCACCGCGTGTCCGTCGGCGACATCGGCGACGCGCTCGATTTCTTTGGCGCGGATTTCGTTGAACGACACCTTGACCAAGTCGCGCACCATGCTTTCGACATCGCGCCCGTGATAGCCGACTTCGGTGTATTTGCTCGCCTCGATTTTGACGAACGGCGCGTTGACCAAATCCGCCATTCGCCGCGCGATTTCGGTTTTGCCGACGCCGGTCGGACCAATCATTAAGATATTGCGCGGCATCACTTCTTTGCGCATTTCCGGCTCGATTTGTTGCCGCCGCCAACGGTTGCGCATCGCGACCGCCACCGCGCGTTTGGCGGCGTCCTGCCCGATGATATATTGGTCGAGTTTTTCGACGATTTCCTTCGGCGTCATACTGTCGCTCATATTTTGCCTTTCGATAAAAACGCGAGACGAATAAAGCGCGGCATTGTAATCAAAGAAAGCGCGGTGGGCAGAGGGGCGCTTGCCGTCGCGGGGAATAAAAAAATAGGGGCGTATTCGCCCCTACCGGTAATATCCGCCACGACACGGGAATTTTTATCACTCCGCCGATTTCGCCATTTCAATAATAAACACGTGCGCCGTTTCCGCGGCGGCAACCGTGATGTTTTGTCCGATGATTTCCGCCGCGTCGCGCTTTGATAATTTCACGCCGGAGAGGCTCGCCTCGGAGACGCTTGCGCCGGAGACGCTCGCGGAGATTTCGGCGCGACCTTCAATCAGCACCAAATACGCCTGCCGGTTTGCCGCCACCGCGAAGTCCAATTTTTTGCCCGCCGTAATAATCGCCGCGTAAGCGTTGATGTCCTGATGAACTTTAATCGGCGCGGACGGGTTCGCGCCGCCGGTGGCAAGCGGCAACCATTGGTCGTAACGGTCGGCGAGTTGGAACTTCGCGCCGCCGTAATTGGGCTGATGCCCCTTGCCGTCCGGTAAAATCCATATTTGCAAAAAACGGAGCGGCGTTTTCCCGTAGTTCATTTCGCTGTGCGTAACGCCGGTGCCGGCGCTCATATATTGCACCTGCCCGCGCGACAACGTTTCTTCGTTGCCCATACTGTCGCCGTGCGTGAGTTCGCCGTCGATGATGTAGGAAATGATTTCCATATCCGCATGCGAGTGCGGCGGAAAACCGGTTTCCGGCTTTACTTCGTCGTCGTTAATCACCCGCAACACGCCGAACCGCACGTTGTCGGGGTTGTAATAATCGGCGAACGAAAAATGAAAATAACTGTCCACCGCGCCCTGATGCCCCCGCCCCATTTTCCGGCTGTCAATGTAACGAATCATAAGGTCTCCCTCCCAAAAAAGTTGCCGATGAATTGCAATTAGTCCGCTCGGCGGGCGGTTGTCAAGTCCGCGGTCCGCTCGAAAAATTGCCGTTTTCTCTTTCGCCGCCGCCCGCTATACTCTTTCGCTTTGTGTTGGCGAGAGGCGACATCTGATGAATCATTTGCGTTTCGGGCGCACCGGCTTGCCGGTGTCAACTTCGGGGATTGGTTGCATTCCCATTCAGCGGCTTACGTTCGCCGAATCGACGCGGCTGTTGCGGACGGCGGCGGATAACGGCATCAACTTTTTCGACACCGCGCGCGCTTACACCACCAGCGAAGAGCGCCTCGGCGTCGCGTTCAAAGACCGCCGCGCGTCGATTTTTATCGCGACCAAAACGATGGCGCGCGACCGCGCCGGCATTGTCGCCGACCTTGAAACCTCGCTGAAAAATTTGCAAACCGATTACGTTGACATCTATCAACTGCATAATCCGCCGTCCGTTCCGCGCCCCGGCGACGAAATGTATGACGCGTTAATCGACCTCAAAACGGCGGGGAAAATTCGTTTTCTCGGCATCACGCAACACGATTTGACGCTGGCGCGGGAAGCCGTTGCCGGCGGACATTACGACACGTTGCAATATCCGCTCAGCGTGCTCGCGTCCGACGACGAATTGACTTTGCCCGCGCTGTGCGCGCGCCACGATGTCGGAATGTTGGCGATGAAAGCGATGGCGGGCGGCTTGCTCGACGACGCGAAATTGGCGTTCACTTTTTTGCGGCGGCAGTTCGCCAACGTCGTGCCGATTTGGGGCGTTCAGCGCGAAACGGAACTCGCGGAATTTTTAGCGTTGGAAAAAGACCCGCCGGAGTATTCGGCGGCGCTGGCGGAGCGGGCGCGGCGGTATCGCGCGGAACTCGCCGGTTCGTTTTGCCGCGCTTGCGGCTACTGCCTGCCGTGTCCGGTCGGGATTCCGATTCCGACGGCGGCGCGGATGTCGCTGTTGTTGCGGCGAATGGTGGCGGAGAATTTTCTCACGCCCGAATGGCGCGAAAAAATGGCGCTCATCAAGGACTGCCGCCGTTGCGGTCAATGCTCGTCGCGTTGTCCGTATCGCCTCGACACGCCGGCGCTGTTGGCGAGCGAATGGGAAAAGTATCAAACCGCGATTTACAATTAACAATTTACAATTAACAATTAACAGTGGTGGAGTTTTATTATCAAATTCGCTTCGCGGGCGTCGGCAAATTTGCCAATCAAACTCCACACTTTTAATTGTGAATTGTTAATTGTTAATTGTTAATTGCTTTTCGGGTGTAACGATGAGCAGAGAGGCATTAGGCAAGGGCTTAAAGGGGATGTTGGGCGTCGCGTCGCCGACCGCCGCGCCCGTCGCGGCGGCGCTGTCCGTGCCGCTCAACCAAATTGCCGCGTCGCCGTTTCAGCCGCGGCAGGTTTTTGACGAGACCAAGTTGGCGGAATTGGCGGAATCCATCGGCGAACTCGGCTTGGTGCAACCGTTAGTCGTGCGCCGGTTGGACGCGACGCATTATCAATTGGTCGCGGGCGAGCGGCGGCTACGCGCGTTGACGATGCTCGGTCGGCAGAACGCTCCGGTAACGATTTGCAACGCGCCGGAAGACGCGTTGCGCGAAACGGCGTTGGTCGAAAATCTGCAACGGGAAAATCTGAACGCCATCGAAACGGCGGAGGCGCTGAAAGAATTGAGCGACCACACCGACCTCACGCACGAAAAAATCGCGGCGCGTCTCGGCAAAAGCCGCGTCTGGATTACGAACACGCTCCGCTTGTTAAATCTGCCGCGCGAGGTCTGCCGGTTGATTGCCGGCGACGAAATTTCCGGCGCGCACGGGCGGACGTTGCTCGGTTTAGCCGACCCGGTGTCGCAACTGAAATTGGCGAAGCGCGTCGTCGCGGAACAAATTCCGGTGCAAAAATTAGAAAAAATCGTGCAGGAAATGACGGGCGGCAAACGCCCGAAAAAGCGCGACGCCAACGATGGCTATGCGGCGCCGGTCGCGCCGACCGGCAAAAATCGCCATTTATTGGATTTGGAAAAACGGCTGGGCGAGCGGCTCGGCGCGCAAGTCCGTATTCTCGACGACCGCGGCGCGGGAAAAATCGAAATCGCCTACGGCTCCTACGACGACATCGCCGGAATTTTGGAGCGGTTAGGAATGAGCGAGTAAAAGGGAAAAGGGAAGAGGGAAGAGGGAAAAGTTTCGCCAAAGAAAATCTCTTCCCTTTTCCCTTTTCCCTTTCACCTTTTCTCTTTCCCCGTTGACCGCCATTTACGATAAAGCAAAATACCGTCCACGCCAAACTAAAAAGGGGACACATAATGCCAAACTTTTTCTACACCGCCATCGACGCCAAAGGCAACGAAAAAAGCGGAAAAATCGAAGCGGGCGACGCGCAAAAAGCCCGCGAAGAATTGCAGTCGCGCGGAATGTATCCCAAATCCATTTCGCAAAAACAGGAAAAAAAGAAAGTCGCCACCGACGACGTTGACGCTTCGCACAAGCGCTCCAACACCCTGCTCGCCGGCAAGGTCAAAGGCAAGGAACTCACCTTGTTCACGCGGCAACTCGCCACGCTCCTCGAAGCCGGCATGCCGCTGTTGCGCTCGCTCGATATTCTGTCGCAAATGTTGCGCGGCGGCGTGATGAGAAACTCGGTGTTGGACATTAGCGACGAGGTGCAGGGCGGCGCCAGTTTGTCCAACGCGATGTCGCACAAGCCGAAGGTCTTTGACACGCTTTACAGCAGTATGATTAAGGCGGGCGAGGCGTCCGGTCAATTGGGGCGGATTTTGAGCCGCTTGGCGGATTTGCGCGAAAAGACCGAAAAATTGGTGCGCAAAGTTATCGGCGCGTTGGTTTATCCGGCGGCAATCACCATCATCGCGGTGCTGATTCTGACCGGCATTATGCTGTTCGTCATCCCGAAATTCAAAGATATGTTCTCGCAGTTGGGCGTGGATTTGCCGGGTCCGACGATATTGCTGTTGCGCATTACCGACGAATTGACCTACCTGTATTTCGGCGTCATTCCGGCGGCGGTCGTCTATCTGCTATTTTTCCCGTTCGTGCTTTATACCGTCTGGCGCGTCATCCGCTCGTTCTCGCCGGGCAAAACGCTGACCGATATGGTCGTTTTGAAATTGCCGATTTTCGGGCTGATTATTCGCAAATCGTCGCTGTCGCGCTGTTGCCGGACGCTCGGCGAATTGGACGCCGCCGGCGTGCCGGTGTTGGAGTCGCTGGCGATTATCAAAGACGCGCTGGCGAACACCGTCATTCGCGCCGCGGTCAACGACGTGTATGTCGGCATTCGCGAGGGCGAAAATATGTCCACGACGATGCGGCGCAACAAACAGTTCGATTTGATGACGGTGAATATGGTCGAAGTCGGCGAAGAAACCGGCGAACTCGACAAAATGTTAATTCGCGTGGCGGACAATTTCGACGACGAGGTCAACGTGCTGGTCGAAAGTATGATGAGTTTGTTGGAGCCGGCGCTGATTGTGATGATGGGCGGCGCGGTCGGCTTCATCGTTATCTCGCTGTTTATGCCGCTGATTTCGATTATCTCGGCGCTGTCGTAAAGAGCAAAGTTGAGAGTTGAGAGTTGAGAAAATGAGCGCGAAGCGCGGCAACGCCAATTCCCCTCTACGGAGGGGTGGCAGGCGAAACGCTCTATCTCGCCTGACGGGGTGGTTGCTCTCGCGTTACCCCAAATTTCGTAGCGCGATTTTGGGGTATAACGACCACCACCCCGTCATCGCGACAAAGGGCTTGTCGCGATGCCACCCCTCCGTAGAGGGGAATTAAGCGGAGGTTGCCACCTACTCTAATGACCACCGCCCCCGCCACCGACTTCGTCGCCGCGCCGCCCTGCCGTCTCGGCGCGGTCGGCATCGGGATTTTAATTTTCAACGCGCTGACGCTGACGTTGTGGGGCGCCCGCTTATTTAAGCCGGATTTTCTCGCCGGTCCGTTAATTCCGTGTCTTGCCCTCGCGCTCTTGCCGGGGTCGTTAATCGCTCTGCTCTTTCGCCATAAATTGGCGCATACTTTTTATCGCGTCGGTTTAGCCGGCGGTTTGTTGGTCTATTTGGTCCTGAAAAAAACGCTGGCGCCCGACCGTCTGTGGGCGCTCTTGACCGATTGGCAATTGCTCGCCGCCGGCGCGTTTTGTTTGGCAATCCCGATTTTTATCGGCGCGTGGCGCTGGCAAATGTTGTTGTGCGGGCAAAAATTCACTATCGGTTTTTGGACGATTTTTCGCTTGACGCTCGTCAGTTATTTTTTCAACACGTTTATTCCCGGCGCCAACGGCGGCGATATTTATCGTTTTTACCAATTGGCGAAAATCAAAGCCGTTCCGGCTTCCACCGCCGCCACGACGGTTTTGCTCGACCGTTTTTTGGGAACGCCGGCGCTGATGTTGTGCGTGTTAATCGGCGTGGCGGCGAATCTCGGCGCGGGCGACGGCGCGGCGTGGGCGCAATATCATTATCTCGTCCGCTTTCTCGGCGGCGCGGCGGCGATTGCGCTCGGCGGTTCGCTGTTGCTCCTCGCCGGTTCGCTGGGCTTGCATTCGTTCACGGCGCGCCTCGAAGAAAAAATCCCCGGCGGGAAAGCGCTGGCGAAAGTTACGGCGGCGTTGGCGGCGTATCGCGAACAACCGCGCCTCATCATCGGCGCGGCGGCGATTTCGGCGGCGATGCACGCGGCGACGCTGGCGGCGTTTTGGTTTTTCGGACAAGCGGCAAAAATGCAAGAAATCGGCGTTTCGCAGTATTTATTTCTGGTGTTCGCCGGTTTGTCCATAAACTACATACCCGTTTCTCCCGGCGGCATCGGTTTGGGCGAATTGGGGTTTGAGACGCTGTTCCAAATGGCGCCGCCGTTTTTAGCCGACAACGGCGCCGCCGCCGCGACGATGATGATTGGCTATCGCCTCGCGATGCTGTTTTACGGCGCGATGGGTTGGTTGCTGTATGTCGGCGGCAAACACCGCCTCGACGAGGGGGAAATTAAAATTGGGGAATAAAGAAAGAACTTATCCACGAATTAGCACGAATTAGACGAATTAACACGAATTTTTTTCTTACAGCAAGTGCTCTTTGATTCGTGAAAATTTGGTTTAATTCGTGAAAATTCGTGTTAAGTTCTTTAATTTTTAATTGCTCTTTCACTGTTCACTGTTCACTTTTTCTTCTCACTTGCAAAAAAGGAGCGACGATGTTACTCAACTTGGTGCGCAAAGGTTTCACGCAGTTTTTTGAGATTATTCTGTGGATTATTTTAGTCGGGAGCGCGTTGTCGGGGTTGGTTACCGGCGCGTCGGCGTATGGTTTTCTCGGCGGACTCGGCGGGCTGATTTTCGGCGCGGTTTATGGCGCGGTAACTATCGTTGTTTTCGGCGGCTTGGTCTCGGTGTTCCTGAAATTGGCGAGCGATGTCGAAAAACTCGCCGCCGCGAAAAGTCCGGCGGAAGCGCCGTCGATACCGTTGGAAAAGACCGGCGGAATTTAGAGAAATTACGAACTCACGTTACGCGAAAAGAGAATCCACGAATGAACACGAAAAGAACTTAACCCGAATTTTCACGAAACCGAGCGAAGCAAAAGTTAGTGTGTTTTCCAAATTTTTGTCCGTTTTTCGATTCTTTATTTCGTGTAATTCGTGTAATTCGTGGACAAAAAATCTCTCTTTTTTATTCGTAAAAATTCGTGTTAAGTTCTTTAATTTTTAATTCTTAATTTTTAATTGCTCTTGTTAATTGCTCTTGCCTCTATCGCACAGGACGCATCTATGGAACCCAAAAAAAATGCCGGCGTGAAAGCCGCCGAAGTTGACAAAATCGGGGCGTTGATGGCGTTGATGAACGAACACGGCGTCGCCAATCTCGAATTGGAAGAAAAGGACTTCAAACTGAAACTCGAAAAATATCCGCGCGGTAGCGGCGTGGCGGTGGCGGCGGCGCCGATGGCGCTCGCGGCGGTCGCGCCGCCGGTCGGCGGCGACGCGGCGGCGAAAACCGACCCGGCGCTGACGCCGATTAAAAGCCCGATTGTCGGGACGTTTTACGCCTCGCCCTCGCCGGAGTCGGCGTCGTTTGTGGCGGTCGGCGACAAGGTCAACGCGGACACGATTGTGTGCATTATCGAAGCGATGAAAATTATGAACGAAGTCAAAGCCGAACTTGCCGGCACCGTGGAGAAAATGCTGGTCGAAAACGGCGACCCGGTGGAATACGGTCAACCGCTGTTTTTGGTGCGCAAATAGGCGTCCGTCAAAAAAAAGGCAACCGTGATGAGCGAATTATCCGCCGACATCGACATCGACCCGAAAATCCGTTTCGGCAAACCCTGCGTCAAAGGGACGCGCATTACGGTGGGCGATATTTTGCAATGGTTGGCGGCAGGGATGACCGTGAGCGAAATTTTGGCGGATTATCCCGAATTACGCGAGTCGCAAATCCGCGCGGCGTTGGCGTTCGCCGCCAACCGCGACGCCATTACCAAGGTCTATATTCATGAAAATGTTGCTTGACGCCAATGTTTCCTTTCGGTTGTGTCCGGCGTTGGCGACCGAGTTCGGCGAATGTGAACACGTGAATGAAATCGCCGCTTTGTCGTTTCCGGCGACCGACGCCGAAATTTGGGAATACGCGCAAAGCCATTGTTGCGTTATCGTTACCCAAGACGCGGATTTTTTGTATTTGGCGGAAACGCGCGGTTTTCCGCCGAAAGTGATATTGCTTCGCGCCGGCAACGTCAATCGTCGCGAACTGCGGCGCGTCATCGTGCAAGCGAAAACCGCCATTGCTGATTTTTACCGCAGTGCCGAACAAGGCGTATTAGAAATTATTTGACCGCCCCGCCACCAAAGGAAATCTATGTTTTCCCGCATCCTAATCGCCAATCGCGGCGAAATCGCCGTCCGCATTATTCGCGCCTGCCGGAAACTCGGCATCGAAGCCGTCGCCGTTTATTCCGAAGTTGACCGCGATTCCCTGCACGTCAAACTCGCCGACGTCGCCGTGTGCATCGGTCCCGCCGAAAGCGCCCGCAGTTATCTGCACATTCCGAGCATCATTTCCGCGGCGCAAATCACCGATGTCGAGGCGATTCACCCCGGCTTCGGCTTTTTGTCCGAGAACAGTCATTTCGCCGAGACCTGCCAATCGCTCGACATCAAATTCATCGGTCCGACGAGCAAGGCGATGGCGAAAATGGGCGACAAGGCGATGGCGCGAAAAATCGCGCAACAAAGCGGCGTGCCGGTGTTGCCCGGCAGTCAGGGCGTCCTCGAAAACGACGACGAAGGCATCAAATTGGCGCGGAGCATCGGCTATCCGGTCATCGTCAAAGCCCGCGCCGGCGGCGGCGGACGCGGGATTCGCATCGCGCATAACGAGGCGTCGCTGAAAACCGGTATGCAACAGGCGCGCGCCGAAGCCGAAGCGGCGTTCGGCGACGGGTCGCTGTATATCGAGAAATTTTTGGAGCATCCGCGCCACGTCGAAATGCAAATTTTGGCGGACGAACACGGCAACGTGCTGTATCTCGGCGAGCGCGATTGCAGTATTCAGCGGCGGCATCAAAAATTGTTGGAAGAGTCGCCGTCGCCGGTGGTGGACGGGCGTTTGCGGAAACAAATCGGCGAGGCGGCGGTGGCGCTGTGCAAACAATGCGCCTACACCAACGCCGGCACGATTGAGTTTTTATACGAAGGCGGCAAATTTTATTTTATGGAAATGAACACGCGGATTCAGGTGGAACATCCGGTAACGGAAATGACGACGGGGTTGGATTTGGTCGAAGAGCAATTGCGGATTGCCGCCGGCGAAAAATTACAGTGGACGCAAAACGACATCGTGCCGCAAGGACACGCGATGGAATTTCGGATTAACGCGGAAGACCCCGACCGGAATTTCGCGCCGTTTCCGGGGAAAATCGACATTATCGCGGCGCCGACCGGCACCGACGTGCGGGTGGACACGTTCGTTTATTCGGGTTACCGGATTCCGCCGAATTACGACTCGATGATTGCGAAACTCATCGTGCGCGGCAAAAACCGCGCGGCGGCGATTCAACTCGGCAAGCAGGCGTTGTCGCAATTTTTATTGGAAGGCGTGAAAACCACGATTCCGTTCCACCGGAAACTGCTCGGCAACAACAATTTCGTCAGCAACAATTACGACATCAATTTCATCGACGAAAACTTTCTATAATCAATTAAAAATTACAAATTAAAAATTAAAAATTGAGGAGTTAATTATCAAAATGGCGCGAAGCGAGTTTGAAAACCAAACTCCACAATTTTTAATTTTTAATTTGTAATTCTTAATTATTCGGTCGCACCACCACGGCGGTCAAATTTTCCGGCGCGGGCGCGATGACCGGCAAGCGGTCTTTCGCCGTGGCAACTTTTTCGCCCAACGCCGGCAAGTCGTAATACTCATACGCGCCCGGCGTCGCGTTTTTGTCATTCAAATTATCGTCCAACATTTGGCGGCGCTCGCTGTCGGGGCGGTCGAATAACGCCGGGTCGCCGCCGGTGGCGCGACCGGAAAAAACGCCGCCGCGCACCGCGCTGAATTCGCTGTAACCGCCTTCGTTGTTCAACCCCGCCGTGATGGTCGGGCGCGTCCGTTGCATCGCCGGTTTGCCGTCGCCGAAAGTTACGACGTAAAATTCTTTTTCCAATTCCGGAATGCGCTCGCCCCAAATATCAAAGACGACCTGACTCCATTCGATTTTGATTTTTTGCCCGTCGAGCGAAGTTTTCGGCTCGCCGACCGGCAGAACCTGCACCTTGCCGATTTTGCCCGCGAACGCCGGCGTGTTGTTGTAGCGCCGCAAAAGTTTGTCTTCAAGCGCGCGCGCGTAACGGTTGATATTCGCCAATTCCGGCGCGGGGACGACTTGCGGCTCGCCGGCGAACGTCCGCCGCGCGCCGGTTGCCGCGACCGGCGCCGTTGCCGGTAAAGTTTTTATCGCCGCGACCGGCGCGTCATTTTTTGCGCCGATATTGATAACCACATCTTCCGGCGGCACTTCCGCGACTTCCACCGGCGGCGCGCCAAACGGATATTGCGCGTCGGAAAACGAACAACCGGCAAGCGTCAGACAGAGGAGAAGTGTTTTATGCATAATCGTTTTTTGGGTTTAATTAAGCGGCGCGGCAAAGATAGTCCGCCTATATTATCGGACATTGAGAGAGTAGAGTTTAGAGTTCAGAGTTTAGAGTTGAGAGTTGAGCAAAGGTTGCGCTTCGCGCATATCAAAAATAATTCCGCCGCCGAACTCTGAACTCTGAACTCTGAACTCTCAACTCTCAACTCTAAACTCTGCTCTATGGACATTCTCTACGAAGACAATCACCTGCTCATCGTCAACAAACCGGCGGGAATGTTGACGCAAGGCGACGCGACCGGCGACCGGTCGTTGCTTGACCTCGGCAAAGAATATCTCAAAGAAAAATATCACAAACCGGGGGCGGTTTATTTAACGCCGGCGCACCGGTTGGACCGTCCGGCGTCGGGGGCGGTGGCGCTGGCGCGCACCGATAAGGCGGCGTCGCGGTTGGCGGAACAATTTCGCGCGCGCGCGACGGTCGAAAAAATTTATCTCGCGGCGGTCGAGAGCGACCGTCTGCCGCCGTCCGGCGAAATGCGCGACGCCCTGCTGATTGGCGGCAATAAAACGACGGTGGCGGACTCCGTCGGCGCGAAAAACGCGGCGTTGACTTACGAAGTGTTGGCGGCGCGGCACGGGCGCAGTTTGGTCAAAATAAAATTATTGACCGGCTACAAGCACCAAATTCGCGCCCAATTCGCGGCGCGGCGCGCGCCGTTAACCGGCGATTTCCGTTACGCGCCAAACGGCGCCGCGCAACCGTTGGACAATGGACGCGCCATCGCCCTGCATGCGTGGCGACTAACTTTACTGCATCCGACAAAACGCGAACCGCTAACCGTCATCGCCCCGCCGCCGGCGTGGGTTGAGGCGTGGGGAAAGTTTGTTTAATTCGTAATTCGTAATTGTTCAAAGCGGATACTGCCGGTAGGGGTGAATAATTATTCGCCCCGGTTCTAACCATAAAAAATGCCGCCCGCGAAAGCGGACGGCAGAACGAATGGATAAAATCGGCGGCGGATACGCTGGAATCTCACGCCGAAACCAAGGTCATTCCGCGGCGGTCGGCGACCTCATCATCTACCTCGTGGGGGGGGGGGGGGGGGGGGGGCGGGCGGGGGCGGGCGGCGGGGGGGGGCGGGCGGGGCCGGGGCG
>JAISJR010000047.1 GCA_031261425.1 Planctomycetota bacterium | reverse complement strand
GCGAATATGGCGACGGCGATGGGTGAAATCAACGACTCCGCCGAGAAAATCAGCAAAATCATCAAGACGATTGAGGACATCGCGTTTCAGACCAACCTCCTGGCGCTCAACGCGGCGGTGGAAGCGGCGCGCGCCGGCGAGGCGGGCAAGGGCTTCGCGGTGGTGGCGGAAGAGGTGCGGAATTTGGCGGGGCGCTCGGCGCAAGCGGCGCGGGACACGACGGACCTTATCGAAGGCACGATTGCGCGGGTGAAAAACGGCTCGGACATCGCGGGTTTGCTTGAAAAGAGTTTCAAGCAAATCGAAGAGGGTTCGCAACAGGTGAGCGAGTTGATTGCGCAAATCACGAACGCGAGTAACGAGCAAGCGACGGGGATGGAGCAAATCAACAGCGCGGTGTCGCAAATGGACCAGGTTACGCAACAGAACGCGGCGAGCGCGGAAGAGACGGCGAGCGCGTCGGAGGAGTTGTCGGCGCAAGCGGCGACGTTGAACGATATGGTGCGCGAATTGGTGCGCCTTGTAACCGGCGGCGAAGGCGGCGGCGTTTCGCGTCCCGCGCCCGCTCCGCGCAAACCGCAACCGAAGCCGTTAGCGAAGCCCGCGGTGAAAAAACCGGCGACAAAAGCGCTCCCCGCGCCGAAGGACAGCCATAAAGTTATTCCGTTGGACGGGGATGATTTTTAAGTAAAGGGAAAAGGTGAGAGGGAAAAGGGAAAAGGGAAAAGAGTTTTAAGGGGTTTAAGATTCTTAAGATTCTTAAACCCCTTAAAAACCTTATCTCTTCTTTCACGAAAACGCTTTAATGGTCAGTGCCAATCCTTCGGCGAACGGCACCGCCGGTTGGTAGCCGAGTAATTTTTCCGCTTTGCGGATGTCAGCGAGCGAATGTTTAACGTCGCCCGTTCGTTCTGGCGCGTAGCGCGGCGCGATATTTTTCCCCAGCGCGCGATTGATTTTTTCCACCAATTGATTGAGCGAAATTTCGTCGCCGACGGCGATGTTGATAACCTCGCCGTCGGCGGTCGGCGGCGCGGCGCAGGCGAGCAAATTGGCGGCGACGTTGTTGGCGACGTAGGTGAAGTCCCGCGAAGTCGCGCCGTCGCCGAAAATGACCGGCGCCTCGCCGCGCATAATCGCCCGAATAAACAACGGAATCACCGCCGCGTAGGTTGATTGCGGGTCTTGGCGCGGACCGAAAACGTTGAAATAGCGCAGGCAAACGGTCGGCAGACCGTAAATCGCCGTGAAATTTTGGCAGTAATACTCGCCGGTCAATTTTTGAATCGCGTAAGGCGATTTCGGCGCGGGCGGCATCGTTTCGACTTTCGGCATGGTCGGCGAGTCGCCGTAAGCCGACGACGACGCGGCGTAAATCAACCGTTTGATTTTGGCGTCGCGGGCGGCGACCAGCAAATTGAGCGTGCCGGTGATGTTGGCGGCGTTGGTTATCTGCGGGTCGTCCACCGAGCGCGGCACCGACGGAATCGCGGCTTGATGCAACACATAATCCACTCCCGCGACCGCGGCACGGCAAGCGTCGATGTCCGTCAAATCGGTTTTATGAAATTCAATCCGGTCAAGCATGCCGTCAAGATTGCTCAACCGACCGGTCGCGAGATTGTCGAGCACGCGCACGCGGTCGCCGTTCGCCAACAACGCCGCGACGATATTCGACCCGATAAAACCGGCGCCGCCGGTAACTAAAAATTTCGCCATCGGTATTGCTCCTTCATAAAAAAAGAACGTATCCACGAATTTTCACGAATTAGACGAATTAGACGAATTAACACGAAACCGAGCGAAAATCGGTTTAATTCGTGTAATTCGTGGACAAGCAGTCGGTGATAATTTCGCGCAATTCCTCAATGCCGGTCGCGGCGCGGCAGGAAATCGCCACGCGCGGCGCGGACGGGAAAAAAGTCAAACGGGGCGGCGGCGCGAGGTCGCTTTTATTTTGCGCGATAATCAGCGGCGCGGTCGGCGGCGAATTTTCGCCGATAATTTGCGCGGCGCGTTCGTCGGCGCGACGGTCCTCGGCGGCGACAAAAATCACTAAATCGGCGGCGCGCAATTCGTTTTGCCCCCGCGCAAACGCTTCCGCGTCAACGGCGCTCGCCGCCGCGCCGTCCCAACCGGCGGTGTCGAACAATTCGCAGGCAAATCCACCGAAGACGGTCTCGCGCCGCAACGGGTCGCGAGTCGCGCGCGCCTCCGCCGACACCAGCGCGAAATCGCCGCCCGCGAGTTCGTTGAACAGCGAACTCTTGCCGCTGTTGGTCGCGCCGGCGATGACGACGCGGCGGACGCGCAAAAAGTCGCGCAAGCGGGGCATTGCCGCAAGGTCGCCCGCGGCGCAAGCGGCGGCGACGGCGTTGACTTGCGCGGGCGTCCGGCATTGCGCGAGCAGTTCGCCCCAGACACCGAAAAAATTCCCGTCCGTTTTTTCTTCGTAACCGGCGGCGCGTAATGCTTGCAACAACGCCAACGCCGCCGCGCTACCGCCGTGTCCGGTCAATAAAAATTCATCCGCTTTTCCGGTTTTGCCGATTAAGACCTCATCGACAATTTCACCCGCGCGGTCGCGCAACCAATGGTGGCGGAGTTCGCCCGCCGTCAGCGTCCGCAAAATTTCCGGCGCGTCCGGCGGCAGTCCCGTCAGCGACAAAATCGAAATGCCGCCGCCGCCCAATGCCGTCGCTAAGGTTACGTGGTTTGCCATTGCCGGAGACCAATTAACAATTAACAATTCACAATTAACAATTATGGAGTTTGATTTTCAAATTCGCTTCGCGCCGTTTTTTTGATAATTATTCCTCAATTGTTAATTGTTAATTATCAATTGTTAATTTCTTCCTCCCCGTCCAACTCCCCATACGCTTCGAGTTTGCGGTAGAGGGTCTTGATGCCGATGTTCAGCGACTTCGCGGCTTTCGATTTATTGCCGCCGGCGCGGGACAGTTCGCTTAATAGGTAACGTTTTTCCACTTCGTCCAACGTCAGTCCGGCGGGCAAGCCGCCGTCGATTTTCAGCGCCCCGCTCCCGCCGATTTCCGGCGGCAGAAATTTAATGCCGACCGGCGTCTCGGTGGCGCGGACGAACGTCCCTTCCAGCGTGTTTTCCAATTCGCGCACATTGCCGCGCCACGGACACGCCGTCAGCCGCGCCAACAATTCTTTCGACCATTCTTTGTTCAGCCCGTAACGGGCGTTGAATTTCTGCAAAAAGTGTAGCGCCAGCAATTCGATGTCGCCGGGGCGCTCGCGCAACGGCGGGATTTTGATGGGCAGAACGTTGATGCGATAAAATAAATCTTCGCGGAATTTGCCGTCGGCGACGAGTTGCCGCAAGTCGCGATTCGTCGCGCATAAGAGGCGAATATCGACCGGCAACGTCTCGCTACTGCCGACGCGCTCCAACTCGCGCTCTTGCAGGACGCGCAATAATTTGACCTGCATATCGAGCGGCATTTCGCCGATTTCGTCGAGGAACAGCGTGCCGCCGTCCGCCATTTCAAAGCGTCCTTTGCGCTGGCGAATGGCGCCGGAAAACGCGCCTTTTTCGTGTCCGAAAAGTTCGCTTTCGACGAGTTCCCGCGACAGCGCCGCGACGTTGACTTTGATAAACGGCTTGCCCGCGCGCGGCGATTGCGCTTGGAGCGCGTTGGCGACGAGTTCTTTGCCGGTGCCGCTTTCGCCCTCAATCAAGACGGTTACGTCGCTGTGCGCGACTTGTTTGACGAGTTCCTTGACGGCGACGACGGCGGGCGATTGTCCGACCAGCGCGTCGAGCGCGGAACCGCGTTCGACTTTTTGTTCGAGTTCGCCGAGACGCAGGGCGTTGCGGACGGTTACGCGGAGTTTGTTCAGGTCAACCGGCTTGGTCAGATAGTCGAAGGCGCCGAGGCGCGTGGCTTCGACGGCGTTGCTGATGGAGCCGTGTCCGGTAATCATCACGACCGGCGTGGTCGGCGAATTTTTTTGACTCTGGGCAAGAATTTCCATGCCGGAGCCGTCCGGCAACATCAAGTCGGTCAGCACCAAATCGAAATCGCGCTCTGCCAATTTCGCCAAGGCGTGCGTCTGATTCTCGGCGGCGACGATGCTGTGTCCGGCGTCGGCGAGAACCTCGGTCAGCGTCTCGCGAATGGCGGCGTGGTCGTCAATGAGCAAAATCGTGCGCATCGGTTAATCCTCTTTGGTAAAAACGGCGGGCAGTATAATGAGCGGCGGAGAAAATTAAAAAGAGCAATTAACAATTTACAATTAACAATTCACAATTGAGGAGTTAATTATCAAAAATACGCGGAGCGATTTTTAATCGTCAAACTCCTCAATTGTTAATTGTGAATTGTTAATTGTGAATTGTCGCGAAGCGACTAAACCGATGCGCGTCATTTTTATTCCGCAAGTTTTGTTCGCCGGCAACGAACGGCGGCGTTGGCGTTGGCGAATTGTCGCCAGCGTCGTTTTGGCGTTGCTGGCGCACGTGTCGCTGTTTTACGGTTGGGGGCGGCTTGACCGGCGATTGCCGGCGGCGGATATTTCGCCGGCAATAAACGCCCGCGACCTGCCGTTGCAATTCGTTACCGTGGACCAAAATTTAATCGACGACGAAACCAAGCCGGAAAAACCGGTCGCCGAGGGGCGCGTTTCCCGCGAGTCGCGCGCCGAAAAAATCGACGAAAATTTGCCGAAAGAAAATCCCGCCGGAACGGACGACGCGCAGTTTGACGCTTTCAAAATCGGCGAAATTTCCCCGACCGACGCCGGCATTCCGGGTGAACAGGCGCAACCGGAACCGGCGCAACCGGAACCGGCGCCACCGGCATCTTCGCCGGACGCGGCGGCGGCAAGCAAAGAAATGAAATCGCCGCCGGTGGAAACGCCGCCGCCGGTCGCAAAAAGCGCGCCGCCCGCGCCGCCCACGCCGACGATTAAGCCGGACGATTTTGCGGAAATCAACGATTTGCCGCCGGCGTCCGCCGCCGCGGAAATAATTCTGCCGCGTCCGCCCGCGCCCGCGGCGCCTCAAGCGGCAACCGAGGAGGAATTATTATTGGCGCAAGCGGCGCGTCCGCCCACTCCGCAACCGGCGCAACCGTCTCCGCCGACGCCGGAGCGGCGACCGGTGCCGACGCGCCGGATTGGTGGCGGCGCGCCGAGCGGCGGTAAAATGCGCCCGCGCCCCAATAGCGCGACGCTGGTCGGTATTCAAAATATCGCGGTGTTGCGGAGTCGTTACGGCGAATATATGGACGAGTTGTTGCGGCGAATTCAGAACGCGATTTACATTCAACAACAATTGTCGCCGATGACGTTCACGCGCGGGACGGTGATTTTCACTTTCACGGTCAACGCCGCCGGACGGTTGGACCGCATCAATTATTTGGGGGCGGAACCGGCGGACTTGCCGCAAGAAACCGGCGCGGCGCGGCGCGTGTTGACCGACGTGCAAAACGGCAAACCGTTAGACCCGCCGACGCCGGAAATGTTAGCCGACCCGCTCTTCCAAAAAATCACGGTTAATTTTATTTTTGATAACTTTTAGCGAGCAGAGTTTAGAGTTTAGAGTTTAGCGATGGTTGCGCTTCGCGCGTCTTAAAAATAAAACTCCACTCTCTCAACTCTCAACTCTAAACTCTCAACTCTCAACTTTGCTCTCTCTACATCACGGAGGAAAAAATGATTGACTTGCACACGCACACTTTGCTTTCGGACGGCGCGTTGACGCTGGCGGAGCATATTCGGCGCGCCGAAGTCGCCGGCTACCGTTTTTTGGGGATTTCCGACCACGCGGATTTCGCCAATTTGCCGGTGATTTTGCCGCAAGTCCTGACCGCCGCCGCGTGGGAAAATAAACTGCGCCGCGTCGCGGTCTTGGCGGGTGTCGAACTCACGCACGTCCGCCCCGAACAAATCGCGGACGCGGCGGCGCTGGCGCGGCAATTGGGCGCGGATTACGTTATCGTGCACGGCGAAACCGTCGCCGAACCGGTGGTCGAAGGCACGAATCGCGCCGCGATTGCCGCCGGCGCGGATATTTTAGCCCACCCCGGTTTAATTACTTTGGCGGACGCGCAATTGGCGGCGGAAAAAGGCGTGCTGTTGGAAATTTCCGGCAAAGGCGGGCATTGTTTGACCAACGGACACGTGGCGCAGACGGCGCGGCAAACCGGCGCCGCGTTAATTTTCGGCTCGGACGCGCACACGCCGGAACAAATGCCGCGCCGCGCCTACGCCGAAAAAATAATGCGCGGCGCGGGACTGACGACGGAAGAAATTTTCGCCGCGTTCGCCAACGCGCAACGGTTCGCCGAGCGAAAATTGCAAGGGAGATAGGGCGGGGCGCGAAAAAAAACGGACAACCGCGCGGTTGTCCGTTTTTGCGTAAATTCGTAATTTTTAACTCGTAATTATTGGCAACTACCGACTAAAAACCGCCAATGCTTTTTTACCGCACGCGCAGACCGGTGTGGCGGCGGTGCGGGTGGGTGGCGCGTTCGCGGAGTTTGTTGGCGCCGTAATGTTTGGCGGCTTTGTGCGCGGCAAGTTTCCGCCGCATCTGCCGCCGCGCTTTCAGCAACGTGGCGCGTTCGGCTTTTTTCGTGTTGGCTGGCATAGCGTTCCTTTCGATTTTAATTAGATAAATTCGGCTAAATTTTCGCCCCCAGCCCGCGCGGGGTCGCGGAAAAATGAGGCGATAGGGTAGGACTTTCCGGCGCGAAGTCAACCTGTTTGACGGTCGATTGATTTCGATTAGAGTTCGCCGCCGTTTCAAAATTTCACCCGAAGGAAATGGGAAAATGAACCTCAGCAAATATCTGCCGCGCGCGGCGGTGCTTCTGTTAGCCGAAGAATTCACCAAAGAAGAAGTTCTGGCGCGCCTGCGACAGGCGTTGCTCGCTTCGTCTTATTACGCCGATTTCCCGGCGGCGCAAGCCGCCGCCGTCGAGGAAATGCTGTTGCACCGCGAAGCGCAACACGCGCCCACCGGCTTGGGGTGCGGCATCGCTTTTCCGCACGCGCGGGTGCAAGGTCTGCCGCGTCCGGGCTTGGCGATGGCGGTGTTGCGGCAACCGGTCGATTTTCGCGCCATCGACAACCAGCCCGCGCAAATCGTCTGTTTGTTGCTCGTGCCGGACAACAATCCGTTGCTGTCGTTACACCTGCAATCGCAGAGCGTCCGCTTGCTGATGAACGCGGACTTGCGCCAAAAAATCATTGCCGCGCCCGACGCGGCAACGGTCTATCGGCTGTTCGGCGAAAGCGAAATTGAATTGGACCGCTCGCTGTTGGCGCGCGACGTGATGCAAAAAGTCCCCTTTGAAATCAAAGCCGACACGCCGCTCCGCGCGCTGACGCATTGGATGTCGCAACACGCGACCGATTGCGCGGCGGTGAGCGGCGACGGCGGGGAAATCATCGGGCAAATCACCTGCAAGCGGCTGTTTAATTTCGGACTGCCGGAATTTTTCTCGCAGTTGAAAAGCGTGTCGTTTATCAAGGATTTCGACCCGTTTGAGAAATACTTTTTTCAGGAGTCGCAGGTCTCCGCCGCGCACGTGATGACGACGGATTTTTGCGCGATGCCGCCGGACGCGACGATATTAGAAGTGGTCTTCGCGCTCTCGACCGAAAATTATCCGTGCGTTTTCGTCGTCGATGGCGGCAAATTGGTCGGCGTTATCGACCAGCGGATTGTGTTGGAGCAGATTATCAATTTCTAAAGGGAAAAGGTAAAAGGGGAAAGGGAAAAGAAAGAAAAGAAATTTTCACGGCGCTTAAATCTTAACTTTTCCTTTCGCCTTTTACCTCTTCCCTTTTACCTTTTCCCTCTTTCCTTTTACCTTCTCCCCAAAGGGGGCTTTATGACCGGCGCCATGATACAGGTCTTAATTATTTTCGTCGTTAGTTACGCGCTCATCGCGTCGGAGAAAATCGACAAAATCGCCGCGTCGGTCTTTGGCGTGTTGTTTATCGTTCTGCTCGGACTCGCCACGCCGGAGCAACTGTTTGAAAAAGTTGACCTCGATGTCGTGTTCCTGCTCAGCGGGATGATGATGGTCGTCAGCATTTTGGCGCGCACCGGCTTGTTTGAATGGGTGGCGATTATTTTGGCGCAACGAAGCAAGGGCTTCGGGATGCCGATCGTCATCAATTTTTTAATCGCCACGGCGCTGTTGTCGGCGTTGCTCGACAACGTAACCACCGTGATTTTGATGGCGCCGATTACGATTTTGGTAACGCAAATTTTGGAAATTCCCACCGCGCCGGTGTTGATTTGCGAGGCGATTTTTTCCAACATCGGCGGCACTGCGACGCTGATTGGCGACCCGCCGAACGTCGTCATCGCCTCGCGTAGCGGCTTCTTAACTTTCAACGATTTCATCATTTATCTCGCCCCGTGCGTCGCGCTGATTGCCGTGGGGTCGTTGGTGATAATCTACTTTTTGTTGCGCAAACGCTACGAGGTCAAAGAGCGCATCCGTGCGCGGCTGATGGTGGCGCACCCGGAAAAGGCGATTATCGACCCGCAAACGCTCAAACGCGCCCTGCCGATTTTCGCGTTGATTATCGCCGGCTTTATCGGTTGCCGCGCGATAAATTTGGCGCCGGGATTGGTCGCCCTGATTGGCGCGTTGCTGATGGTGGTGGTCTGCCGGATTCCGGCGAACAAGGTCTTGGAACAAGTCGATTGGGACACCATCTATTTCTTCCTCGGCTTGTTTATGTTAATCGGCGCGTTTGAAGTCGTCGGCTTGTTCGAGTTTTTGGGGCAGAAAATCGTAACGCTGACGGCGGGGAATTTACTGCTGACGACGATGATTGTCCTCTGGGCGAGCGCGCTGGTTTCGGCGGCGGTCAACAACATTCCGCTGGTAATCGCGATGATGCCGCTTCTCGCCGGCATTATTCCGACGTTTGCCGCGACGGCGGGTCTCACCGACCAAGAACAAATCAACCGGCAAATCGCCGCGCCGCTGTATTGGGCGCTGGCGCTCGGCGCGTGTCTCGGCGGCAACGGCACGTTAATCGGCGCCTCGGCGAACGTGGTCGTGGCGCAAATCGGCAATCGCAACCGCTGTCCGATTAGTTTCGGCGCTTTCACCAAATACGGCTTGCCGCTGATGCTGTTGTCGATAGTCATTAGCACCGGCTACCTTTATTTGGCGTATTTCTGGCGATAGAGTTGAGAGTTTAGAGTTTAGAGTTGAGCAGAGGTTGCGCTTCGCGCATTATTAAAAAAATAACTCCACCGCTAAACTCTTAACTCTAAACTCTAAACTCTTAACTCTCAACACTAACCTCGCAAGGAGTGCCGATGACTGCCGCGATGCTTGAAGTGTCAATTATTTTCATCATTACCTACGCGCTGATTGCGTCGGAGAAAATCGACAAGACCGCCGCCGCGATTTTTGGCGCGTTGGTCATCGTGTTGTTTAAGCACGCCTCCGTCGGTGAATTGTTCGCGAAAATCGACCTCAACGTCATCTTCTTGCTCGGCGGGATGATGATGGTGGTCAGCATTTTGGCGCGCACCGGCATTTTTGAATGGGTGGCGGTGGTGTTGGCGCAACAGAGCAAGGGTTACGGGATGCCGATTGTGCTGAAATTTCTCCTCGCGACGGCGGTGTTGTCGGCGTTGCTCGACAACGTAACGACGGTGATTTTGATGGCGCCGATTACGATTTTAGTAACGCAGATTCTCGAAATTCCCACCGTGCCGGTGCTGATTTGCGAAGCGATTTTTTCCAACATCGGCGGCACGGCGACGTTGGTCGGCGACCCGCCGAACATCGTTATCGGCTCGCAAAGCGGCTTTTTGACGTTTAACGATTTCGTCGTTCACCTCGCGCCGTGCGCCGGAATCGTCGCGGCGGTTACGTTCGGAATAATTTATTTTTTGTTCCGCAAGCGTTTTGTGGTCGGGGACGCCATTCGTCAACGGCTGATGGTGGCGCACCCGGAAAAGGCGATTATCGACCCGCAAACGCTCAAACGCGCCCTGCCGGTTTTCTTTTTGATTATCGCCGGGTTTGTGATGAGCCACACCCTGCATTTGGAACCCGGACTGATTGCGTTGACCGGCGCGATGTTGATGGCGGTGGTCTGCCGCGCCAGCATTCCGCACGTGTTGGAAAAAGTCGAATGGGGGACAATCTTCTTTTTCGTCGGCTTGTTTATGTTGATTGGGGCGCTCGAAATCGTCGGCGTTTTTGAGTTTCTGGGGCAGAAAATGCTGGCGCTGACTTCGGGGGATTTGCTGTTGACGGCGATGATTGTGTTGTGGTCGAGCGCGTTTTTGTCGGCGGTGGTCGATAACATTCCGCTCGTTATCGCAATGATGCCGTTGCTTGCCAGTTTGATTCCGAGTTTCGCGGCGGCGGCGGGGATTGCCGACCCCGAACAAATCAACCGGCAAATCGCCGCGCCGCTATATTGGTCGCTGGCGCTCGGCGCGTGTTTGGGCGGCAACGGGTCGCTGATTGGCGCCTCGGCGAACGTGGTCATCGCGCAAATGGGCAACCGCAACAAATGCCCGATTACCTTTATGGGCTTCACGCGCTACGGCTTTCCGCTGATGCTCGTCTCGCTCGTCATCAGCACGGGCTATATCTGGTTGCGCTATTTTTGATTAGAACGGGGGGAAGAGCAGGGTATGAGAGTTAAGAGTTGAAAGTTAAAAGTTGAGAACGTGGAGTTTTTGTTTTAAGAACTCGTGTTACGCGATTTGATAATTTATTCCGACAGTCGCCCCAACGGGGCGCAATATATTAGCCCAGGGTAAGCGGCGACGTTCTATCAGCCGCGCCACCCTGGGTTAGAGGTTGCGGAGCAACCATCCGAAATTGGACGGTTCGC
>JAISJR010000009.1 GCA_031261425.1 Planctomycetota bacterium | reverse complement strand
GTTTAGAGGGAAAAGGGAAGAGGGAAAAGGGAAAAGTAATTCTTAACATAAAGCGTGGCATAAGACCTCGTTTAGAGGGAAAAGGGAAGAGGGAAAAGGGAAAAGTAATTCTTAACATTTAGCATTTAACTTTCAATCCTAATCTCTAATCTCTTCTCTTTTCTCTCTTCCCTTTTCCCATTTCCCTCTTCCCTCTTCCCTCTTCCCTTTTCCATCTTCCCTCTTCCCTCTTCCCTTTTCCCTTTTCCCTCCCCAAAAATGCGCTTACTCCACACCGCCGATTGGCATCTCGGTCGCCCGCTTTACGAAAAAAAACGTTTCGCGGAAGCCGAACTGTTTTTGCGCTGGCTCCTCGACACCATCCGCGAGCGGCAGGTCGCGGCGCTCGTCGTCGCCGGCGACGTTTTTGACAACGGCGCGCCCGGCAACACCGCGCAGGAACTCTATTACCGTTTTCTCGCCGACCTCAAAAATACGCCGTGCCGCCACGCGCTCGTCGTCGCCGGCAATCACGACTCGCCGGCTTTTTTACACGCGCCGGCGTCGGTGTTGCGCGCGCTGTCCGTGCAGGTAGTCGGGCAAATAGCGCGCGACCCCGCCGATGACGTTTTTCTTTGGCGCGACGGCGACGGCAAACCGGAAATGCTCGTCGCCGCCGTTCCGTATTTGCGCGAACGCGACGTGCGCCTGTCCGTCGCCGGTGAAAATTACGACGAGCAATTGCAAAAATTCGCGTCCGGCGTCGCTGGGCGTTATGCCGCCGTCGCCGCAATCGCCGCGCGACAACGAGCGGATTTTGGCGACGATTTACCAATTGTCGCGACGGGACATTTAATGGTCGCGGGCGGTCAATCGGTGGCGGACGGGAGCCACATTCACGATTGGCGCGTCGGGACGCTCGCCGGTTTGTCCGCCGATATTTTTTCGCCGGTGTTCGATTACGTCGCGCTGGGGCATTTGCATATTCCGCAAACCGTCGCGCGGCGCGCAACGGCGCGTTACAGCGGCTCGCCGTTGCCGATGACTTTCGCCGAAGCCGGACAAGAAAAATCGGTCGTGTTGGTGGAATTTACCGGACGCCAAGCGGCGGCGCAAAAAATCGCCATACCGGTTTTTCAGCCGCTAAAAACCGTTCGCGGCGACTTTGCTGAAATTGCGCGGCAGATTGCCGAATGTCGCGACCCGACGTGGGTGGAAGTTACTTACACCGGCGCGGCGGTTCTGCCGAATTTGGCGGCGCAGTTGCGGGAACTGACCGCCGGCGCGCCGGCGGAAATTCTGCGCATCAAAAATCGCCGTCCCGCGGCGGAACCGGCGGTTGACGAAACGCCGCCGACGTTAGACGATTTAAGCCCCGTCGAGGTTTTCGCTCGCCAATTGGACGCCGAAAAAATTCCCGCCGCCCAACGCGAAGAATTGCGGCGGTGCTATCAGGAAATTTTGGCGACGATAAAAAAAGGAGGGGATTAAGGGATTTCAGAAAATTAAGGAAAGAAGGATTTTTTGTTCTTATTTTTCTTTCTCTTAACTTAACTCACGTTACGCGCAAAAAAAAAAGAGAAGCCGCGAATGACACGAAAAGAACTTAACACGAATTTTCACGAATTAGACGAATTAACACGAATTTTTTATCCGTTTTCCGGCTCTTTATTTCGTGTAATTCGTGTAATTCGTGGACAAAAAATCTCTTTTTTTTATTCGTAAAAATTCGCGTCTTTTAGTTGACCGCGTAACATCAGTTCTTAACTTTCTTTCAGAGGAAAAAAAATGCCCATCGCCGCGTTGCAACAAAAACTAAAAGCCGAAATCGCCAAGACCGTTTTCGGGCAGGACGCCGTGATTGAACTGGCGCTCGCCGGACTGTTCAGCGGCGGGCACGTTTTGCTTGAAGGAATGCCCGGCACGGCGAAGACGCTACTCGTGCGGTCGCTCGCGGCGGCGCTGGCGCTGAAATTTTCCCGCGTGCAAATGACGCCGGACTTATTGCCCGGCGACATCACCGGCAGTAGCGTCTATCGCGAGGACACGCGCGAATTTGTCTTTTTGCGCGGCGCGGTGTTCGGCAATTTTTTACTGGCGGACGAACTCAACCGCGCCTCGGCGAAAACGCAATCGGCGTTGCTCGAAGCGATGCAGGAATTGACCGTAACCGCCGACGGGACGACGCATCCGTTGCCGTCGCCGTTTATGGTCTTCGCGACGCAAAATCCGGTCGAGCAGGAAGGGACGTATCCGTTGCCGCTGGCGCAACTCGACCGTTTTATGTTTCGCCTCAAAATCGGCTATCCCGACGCGGCGACCGAAGAGCGGATTTATCAAACCGCGCCGGAGGCGCGACAACTCGCCGACATTCAGCCGGTCGTCAGTCCCGCCGAATTGTCGGCGGCGCGGGAGGAAATCGCGCGAACGTTTGTGCGGGCGGAAGTCGCGGCGTATGTGCGGCAACTGTTGCAGGCGACGCGCGACGACGAAACGTTGCAAACCGGCGGCAGTCCGCGGGCGGGGTTGATGTTGTTGGCGGGCGCGAAGGGGCTGGCGCGTTTCGCGGGGCGGGATTTTGTTACGCCCGACGACATTAAGGAATGTTTTTTGCCGGCGCTGGCGCACCGCGTAACGCTCGCGGCTTCCGCCGAATTGGAAGGTCTGACGGCGGAAGACGCGCTGGCACGAATTCTCAACGCGGTGGAAGTGCCGCGGTAGAGCAGAGTTGAGAGTTGAGAGTTGAGAATGTGGGATTAAGAATGGAGTTTTGCCCAATGCGGTTGCTCTATTCAAACCTTCGCTTCGCTCGGTTTGAATAGAGCAACCGCTTGGGTAGTGCGCCCCGTTCTTATTCCCCTCTACGGAGGGGTGGGGCGGACTATCCGCTGGCAATCGCGAAGCGCTATCAGCGATTGACGGGGTGGTGATTTTGATAAATCATTCCGACCGTCGCCGCGAAGCGGCGGAGCGTCCCAGCCCAGCCCAGAGGAAAATCGGCGGTTTCGATTTTCCGGCGGGCTGGGTTAGCGAGCGGCAAAAAAATATGGCGCCCTGCAAGGGCAGTGCCGGAAATTTGCATTGCCCTTACAGGGCGCGTAATTTATGGGCGACGTTCTTACCCAGCGCGTTGCGCTGGGCTGTTATGCTCTGCCGCTTCGCGGCGAACTGCCTCCCCGCCATCTTCCACCGCCGCCGCCCGCCAAAATTCCCCACGGATTTCCCCCGCGCTTTCCCGCCGCAAAAAAAATCCAGAAAAAATTGAAATTAAAAATCTTGTTTCGGGTAAGTGGTTGAGAGAAACAGAGATTTGTTGGCGTGTTTTTTGTTTGGATTTTTTTTTGCTCGCGGCAGGAAAGGTGGTTTTTATGGCTGTTCTTTTGCCCATTTGGCGGGTTCTCGCTTTTTTCGCTAAGGATTTTAAGAAATTTAAGAGTTTAAGCGGGGGGGGGGGGATTAAGAGTTTAGGCGGCTTTCTCGCCAAGGATTTTAAGGGTTTAAGCGGCGTAAAATCCTTATCTTGCTTAAAATTCTTAAAACCCTTAATCACCTTAAAGAACTTATCCCCCTTAAATCTCTTAACCGCCGTTTTATTGGCGGCGTTTTTTGTCGCGCCCGCGTTCGCGGCGGACGTTACGCTTGACCTGCCGACCCATAGTGGTAACGAGCAAAACTTATATGTGGGCGGCAATCCTCACACCGTCGTCGCCAACGACAATCTCATCTTTCAATCCGGCATTTATGTTTTCGGCGCGCAGGCAACCAACATCGCCGCATCCGGTGTCAGTTTGACCGGCGCGGGCGGCAGTGTTACGGTCAATTCCAACGGCACTTGGACTAACAATCTAACTACGCAGTTGCAGAAAAAGCTGGACGCAACCTATAGATTCTTCTACAAGACCAACGCCCATCTCGACGGCATCGCCAACCTCGATTTCAACGGCACGGGAAGCGGCGCTGTCTCCGGCGACGGCGGCGCGGTGTCTGTGAGCTTTAATTTCACCGTCGGCATCAGCAATTCCGTCTTTTCCGGCAATACGGCGGGCGGCTACGGCGGCGCGGTGTATGTGGACAACGCTTTCACCAGCGGCATCAGCAATTCCGTCTTCTACGGCAATACGGCGGGCTACGGCGGCGCGGTGCTTACGCGCGGCTCCTTCACCGGCGACATCAACAATTCCGTCTTCTACGGCAATACGGCGGGCATACACGGCGGCGCTATATATGTGGTGAGATTCGGCATATCGGGCGCTTATTCCGATATGAGCGGCACGTCTTTCCTCAACAACACGGCGGCGGGCGGCAACGGCGGCGCACTCCGCGCTACAAACGCCTACATCAGCGCGACAGGCGGCGATTTGGTGTTCAAGGGCAATACGGCAAGCAACGCGCCCAACGCTATCTATATCGATAACTACGGCGGTAGCCAAACCCTCGCGCTGGCCGCGGGCGCGGGGCACACGATTTATTTTTACGACCCGATTGCGAGCGACAGTTACTACCCAAATTTCACCGTCAAAATTAACGACCTTTCCGACAATGCGAATTTCACCGGCGCCGTGCTGTTTGACGGGCAATACAACGCCAACTTCTCTAACATTTACGGCAACACCACCGTCGGCGGCGGCGTAATGAAACTCGCCAACGGCGCGACTTACAACAACAACGACGACATCACCAACACGAAGGGAATTTTCACGCTCAACAGCGGCGCGATGCTCGATTTCAGCGGCGGTCGCTTGCAAACGAAAACGCTCATCGGCGCGGGTAAATACGCTTTCGATTTAGGTTCCTATATCGCCGCCGAGACCATCACAACCCCGATTATCACCGCCGCGACCGGCGCGAATTTAGCCGGCGCGAGTTTCGGTTTGTCCGGCGGCGCCAACGGCACTTATTCCCTCATTAGCAACGTTACCGCCGACGACGGCGCGGCAGATAAATTATCCGCGTTAAGCAATCCGGTGAGAACCTATACCGGCTTGCTCAACGGCGCGACCTTGCAAGTAACTGTCGCGATGAACAGCGGCGATAACAATCTCAAAGACGCCGCGCTCGCGGATTCGTCGTCCAACGGCGGCATCGCCGACGCGCTCATCGATAATTTTGACGATTTGCCCCAAGGGGTCGCGGAGGCGCTTGAAGCGGAAGGTCGCAAGGGATTCGGCGAACTCGGCTACGCGATTTCGCAACTGAACGGCGCCAACAGCACGTCCGCCGCCGTCGCGCTCGCCAATCACGCGACCATTCAAGACCAAGCCGCCTACGGCGAATTCGTCGGCGAAAACGCCACGGCGCAAGTCGCGCTCGACCGCGTCAATATGGGTAATTTAGGCGGGCGCGCGTCGCTTGGCGGCAAATCGGCAAACACCCCTCTACGGAGGGGCTGGGGCGGACTATCCGCTGGCAACCGCGAAGCGGTTGACGGGGTGGTTTCCGGTTTGACCGGTTTCGCCAAAGCGTATGGCGGTTTCGGGGCGAATAAATCAACCCACGCGGCGACGGGCTACGACTTCGGCGGCGTCGGGTTGATTAGCGGGCTGGGCTATAAATTTTCGCGCGAACTCGAACTCGGCGCGTTAATCGGCTACTCCTACAACCACTCCGAACTCTACCGGCATTTCGGCGAAGTTACCGACAACGTGCTTCGGCTCGGTGCCTACGGCAACTACACGTTCGACAATTTTTATTTCAACACCGCGCCGACTTTCGGAATTCACTTGCTCGACACCGAGCGGCATCTTGACTTTATGAATCAGACCGCGAAAGCCGACCGCACGGGTTTTGATTTCTCGTGGTATAACCGTTTCGGCTACACCTTTGAGTTGCCGAAAAATATCTTCCTCACGCCGTCCTACGCGCTCGGGATGTCGTATCTGCATAATCCGTCCTACACGGAATACGGCGCCGCCGCCGCGCTGAAAGTGAATGATCACGACAGTTGGTCGCTGAATCAGAATTTGGAATTACGCCTCGGCAAACTTTTCCAAATCAGTAATAGTTTCGCGATTTTGCCGGAAATCTGGGGCGGCTGGGAACACGAGTATCTTTCGGCAAACGACGTAACGATGCGTTTCGCCGCCATCGAATCAACGCAATGGTCGGCGCCGGTAACGCGCATCGCCGACGACCGCGCGGTGTTCGGCGCCGGCGTTACGACGCTGATTTCGAATAAGTATGAAGTGTTCGGACGCTACAATCAACGCCTGTGGGACGGCGGACATAGTTCGACGTTCACGGCGGGCGTGAGCGTGAAGTTTTAATTAGAGTCGATTGATTTAAAACCGGACGTAATTTTGCGATTATTTCTCGGCGGGTGGAGAGCGGTTAATTGCCACGCGCGTCAGCGCGGGGGTGGCGTTAAAACCACTTGGC